>NZ_JBHYHC010000006.1:0-163228 GCF_042738955.1 Umezawaea sp. NPDC059074 | reverse complement strand
GTCTTGTCAAGGCATCTTTCCCGCCTTGACAAGACAAAAAGGATGTTGAAATAATTGCGCGAGCGGGGTGGGGAGACGCCAAGCAGCGCCCCCAACAGGGCCCCAACAACGCCCTCTACAACGCCCCAGCCAACCCAGCCACTTCCCCCACCACGATGATGGCAGGCGGCCGAATCCCCTCAGCCACGATGTCATCGGCAACCTTCGCCAAGGTAGACCGCACCACCTTCTGCGTCCGAGTAGTCCCCTCCTGAATCACCGAAGCAGGCGTCTCCCCAGACCGCCCCCCAGCCACCAACACCTCCGCAAACGCTCGCGCCCTCTCCACCCCCATCAGGATCACCAACGTCCCCCGAAGCCGACCCAACGCCTCCCAGTCCACAAGGGACCGAGCATCATCCGGCGCAACATGCCCCGACACCACCACAACCTCATGCGCCACCCCCCGATGCGTCACAGGGATGTCCACCATCGCAGGCACCCCAAAAGCACTGGAGATCCCCGGCACCACAGTCACCGGCACCCCAGCCTCAGCGCAGGCGATCAACTCCTCAAACCCACGCCCGAACACATAGGGATCCCCACCCTTCAACCGCACCACGAACTTCCCAGCCCGAGCGTTGTCCACCAACGCAGCGTTGATGAACTCCTGCGAAGCCGCCCGCCCATAAGGAATCTTCGACGCGTCCACAACGACAACCCCAGGCGCCAGGTCATCCAGCAACTCCCGAGGCGCCAACCGATCCGCCACCACCACGTCCGCACGCGACAACAACCGCCGCCCCCGAACGGTGATCAGGTCAGGATCCCCAGGCCCCCCACCGACAAGCGCCACCCCCGCCAACCGCTCGTGATGATCATCAACCACGGTCGCGTCCCGCAACGCCGACACCAGGCTGTCCCGCACCCGAGCGGACCGCCGATGCTCCCCACCGGCCAGCACCCCGAGCAACAACCCGTCATGCCCTCCAACGGCAGGCGTCACAGCCGTCCCCAACGCCGCGATGTCCGCCCGCACGCAGAACACCCGCGCGGCCTCGGCGTCCGCCGCCACCTGAGCGTTCACCGACGCCACCGACGTGCACGCCAGCACGTACCAGGCCCCGTCCAGATCCCCCGCCGCGTACCCGCGCGCGTGCCACGTGACTTCCCCGCCGTCGACCATCCCCTCGACCGCCGGGGTCACCTCGGGCGAGATGAGTTCGACGACGGCCCCCGCCGCCACCAACCGGGGCAGCCGCCGCTGCGCGACCGTCCCGCCACCGACCACGACGACGCGGCGTCCAGCCAGGTCGAGGCCCACGAGGTAGTGCTGTTCACCGTGCATGCGTCACAGCATCCACATGCGGCGGGCCCCGGCCAACTCGGGAGTTCACATCGCGAGCAGTTCGAACGACGCGGCCGCCCTCCCGCCGAACCGCTCCCCCGTCGTCGCCGCGATCCGCCGCAGGAATTCGGGCCCGTCAGCCATGTCCCCGCTCAACCCGGCCAGGTAGACGGCGTGCGCCCGCAGCGACTCGACGGCGCGGTCCAGGGTGTCTGTGATGTCCACCGCATGGGTCGCCTGAGGCGATCCGAACACCGCCACGTGCTGCACCCCGCCCCACGGTTCCAGCTCCAGGTCGCGGAACACCCACCGGTTCGCCGCGTCCCGCACGGCGTCGATCGTGGCCTCTCCCACGACCCGGTGGTCCGCCATGTTGAGGAACCCGCCGGGGAACGTCGGGTGGTGGTTGCCGCTGATCACCACGTCCGGCTTGTGCCGCCGGATGGCCGCCGCGATGTCCCGCCGCAGCGGCAGCCCGTACGTGATCATGCCGTCGTGGTGGTCCAGGAACTCCACGACGTCCACGCCCACGACCGCCGCGCTGGCGATCTGCTCCCGCTCCCGCACCGGCCCGGCCTCCTCGGGGGCCATCGAGTCGATCCCGGCCTCACCACGGGTCGCCAGGAGGTACGTGATCTTCTTCCCCTGCGCGGTCCACCGCGCAATCGCCCCCGACGCCCCGTACTCCAGGTCGTCCGGGTGCGCGACGACCGCCAAAGCGGTCTCCCAGCCTTCGGGCATCTCCACGAGGTCGTCCATGCGGGTGAGCCTAATCCTCACGGCCCGTCATTCTTCGCAGTGAATTGGCGTGAGCATTTGATCCACACCAGTCACAGCGACACAAATCAATGGCGATCACCGGACCACCCTCCGCCCCAGCGGCGGGCGTTCCTAGACGGTCTCGGGAACGACTTCGACGACCTTCGCCCCGGTGGCGGCGACCCCCGAGTTCCGGCACGACGCGTACAGCGCCCCGTACCCACCGGTGATCCTGGCCAGTCCGCTGGTCACCGTCGTCCCGTCGGCGCAGGTGACCACGACGCGGAACGCGCCGGTGCCCTGGCACCAGCCCACGGCCGAGGCCCGGTCGATCTTCGTGCCGCAGTCGTGCAGCCGGCTCGGGGCGGCGACCGCCGTGGCGGGGGCGGCGGCGAGGGCGAGCCCGGCGAGGAGTGCGAGGAGTCGTTGAGTCATGCCTCGATCCGAACACCGGCCGTGCCCACGACCGGGCCAACCACCCGGTCGTGGGCGTGCCTCGGGTCAGGCGTTGATCTGCGCCGTCAGCAGGTCGTAGTAGGAGGCGACCCTGGCGTAGACGCCGGGGTAGCCCGCGGCCGCGCAGCCGCGACCCCACGAGGTGGCTCCGATGAGCTTGCCGCCCGCGACGATCGGGCCGCCCGAGTCGCCCTGGCAGGTGTCGACGCCGCCCTGCGGGTAGCCCGCGCACACCATCGAGGTGGGGCTGTACTGCGGGTACGCCGTCTTGCATGTGGCGTCCGAGGTGACCGGGACGGTGGCCTTCAGCAGGTACCGGGAGGCCGAGCCGCCGGACGAGGTGGTGCCCCAGCCGAGGATCGTGGTGCTGGTGCCCGCCGCGTACAGCGACGTGTCGGACGGCGTGGCCAGCGGGAGGTACGTGGAGGAGATCGAGCGGTCCAGGGTCAGGACCGCGACGTCCGAGCCCGTGCTGGTGCCCTGGTAGTTCGGGTGCACCCAGATGCGGGTCACCGAGGCCACGACGCCCGCCGTGCTCTGCTTGTCCTCACGGCCCCACACGACCCGCGTGCTGGACGCGCTGCGGCCCGCGACGCAGTGCGCGGCCGTGACGACCTTGGTGCCCTTCACGAGCGTGCCGCCGCAGAACTGCGAGCCGCTGGTGCTCGCGAGGTACACCGTCCACGGGTACTGGCTGATCGTGGCGCGCGTGCCGCCCACGACGAAGGGGGTCACGTCCGCCGACGACGGCACGGTGGTCAGCAAGCCCACCACGGCCGCGATGGCGGTCACGACGATGAACTTCACCAGGCGATGCAGGGTGTTCGCCATTGGAGTCCTTCCGAGGAAAGGTAAAGGGGACTCCAAGAGCTACCGCGACGAAGCCGACCGGGGTAACCCCCGATCGGCTTCGCCACACCCTTGACCGTTGACTCACCGCAATCGCTTGATTACGGGCGGATGTCGTGCGGACTACAGGATCCCGCGGGCCACGAAAGCGGCCTTGACCTTGGCCGCGGTGCGGTCGCCGCACAGGGCCTTCGCCGTCGCCACGGTGGTCTCGGCGGCCTGCGCGAACGTCGTGTCCGGCGTGTAGGAGAACTGCGCCTCCAGCACGATCTTCGCCGACTCGTTGCGGCCCAGGGCCTTGTAGACGTCGAACAGCGCCCGCGACCAGATCTGGCCGTCGAAGTGCACTTCACCCTGGCGGTCGGAGACCTTCAGGTCCGTGTCCGTGCGGCGCAGGCAGTGCGGGGTCTCGCCCTCGGTGTAGGACACCGCGTCCCAGTCGCCGATGCACGCGAGCGGCGTGGTCGCCGTGTCCTTCTGGAGCGGCACGGACATGATCATCGCCCACCAGTCGCCGAACGCCTCGCCGATGGAGCCGCCGTCCAGGCTCTGGCCGAAGTTCGGCACCTGCGCGTCCTGGATCGCGTGGCCCAGCTCGTGCCAGATGATCTCGGCGTCCTCGGCGTCGTCCACACCGCCGGTGCCGAACGTGATCTGGTCGACCGACGGGTCGTAGAACGACTGGTCGTCCTCGAACCCGATCGTCGTCACGTCCTGGGCCTCGTTGTTGACGTCCTTGAACCCGAGGCGCTGGATGTACTTCTGCGCCTCCGTCACGCTGTAGTACGCCATGACCTGCTCGAACCGGTCGTCGGACCGGGTGTACTCGAACTTGCGGTTCTTCGCGAACGCCAGCTCGTTCGTCGGCCCCACGAGCTTCGCGTACTTGCCCGACAGGTAACCCGACGAGTCCAGATCGGACAGCTTGACCGCCTTGTACGCCTTCTTCGGCACGGCCGCGTCGGCGTCGTCCTGGTCGGTCAGGTTCTCGTCCTGGAGCGTCGCGACCGGGTTCGGCGCGAACACCTTCCCGGTGCCCTCGGCCCGCTTCACGATGTCCTCGGTCTTGATGACCGCGCCGGAGGAGGCGTCCACGATCGTCCGCACCGATCCGCGGTCGGTCCGCGACACCACGGCGTACACCAGCTTCGCCTGCGCGCCGGGCAGGACCGACAGCTCGGTCGCCGCGCGGTCGCCCGCGACCTGCTGGTCCACGGTCGCGTCGGCGCGCTCGGCCGCCACGCCGGGCGCGGTCGTCGCCAGGCCCTCGACCTTGAGCCGCCCGTCCTGCACGGTCTCCTTGTGGGTCCGCTTGTCCACGTGCTTCGCGTAGTACCCGCCCAGGACCGGCTTGCCCTCGAACGTCTGCGCGTACCAGTAGTGGGTCGCCAGCAGCGAATCCCGCGTGGCCACCAGTTGCAGATCCGCCGGCGCCTGCGGGGCGGCCTGGGCGACACCGCCGAACAGGGACACCGCGCTGGCACAACAGGCCACGGCGACGAGGCGACGCAGACGCATGGATGCTCTCCAGAATGCAGGGACCCGGAACGGATCGGGCCGTGTGCGGAGCGACGCTAGTACCGACAGCGACCGGGAAAACCATCCGAAGGTAGGAAAGTCCGCACGGGTTCACCACCTGGGACGGTGACCCGTGGTGAGCTTTCGCCCCAGAAGTCCGGATCGGCGCTAGGAACCCGCCACTCCGGGCACGACCACGGTCTCCACACGACCTTCGTCCGGGGGCAGCGAGGGGCCCACACCGGACGCGACCCACGCGACCGCCAACCCGGACGCGGCCAGCTCCACGGCCCCGTGCGGGTGGATGCCGGTGCCGGGCCGCAGCAGGTGCCGCACCTGGTCCACCGCCGACGCCGCTCCCACCACGAACGCCGCCCGCCGCAGCTCCGCGTCGGCCCGTGGCGTCCGCTGGTCCGCCGTCCCCGGCCCGAGCCCGATCAACGCCAACCGCCCGCGCGGCAGCACCCGAGCGGCGGCCACGGTCACGTTGTCGCCCTTGACCTTCGGCGCGGCCAGCTCCACCGGGCCCCCGTCGGCCAGGTCCGCGGCGGCCCGCAGCGCGGCGGCCTCGGCGACGCTGGCCGACCCGGTCACCTCCGCCACCACGGCGCTGGGGTTCGGCACCGGCACGGCCGCCAGCACGTCAGCGGAGAACGTCAGCAGCGGCGCGGACGTGTCCCCGTGCCAGAATCCCCAGTCCTCGACGGCTTCCAGGATGCCCTGCTCGTCGGCCTTCCGGTCGGCGGTCGCGAACGCCCGCACCGCCCGCAGGTCCAACCCGCGAGCCTCTAGTTCCGCCAACGCGGACGCGACCGCGGACGTCGACACCCCGCTCCCGGAGCCCAACCCCACCACGAGCGTGCGGGGCACCAACCGCACCTCGCGGTCGGCCCGCGTGGCGGCGGGCAGCCGGTCGTCGATCACGATCTTCCAGTCCGCCTCGCCGTGCGACAGGACCGTGTCCGGCAGCGCGGGCAGCGGGAACCCCAGCGGGTTCAGCAGCAGCACGTGGTCCCCGGCCGCCAACGCCGCCGAGCACCCGGCCAGGTCCCCGTCGGCCGTGGCGTCCAGTAGTTCGACCAGCTCGTCCAACGGGCCGTCGTCGGCGGCGGAGCCCACGACGGCCGTGCGCCCGAGGAACTCCGCGATCCGCAGGGCCAGGGCGTCGTCGCCCAGCGACACCACGAACTCGCCGTCCACGCACACCACGCCGGGGTCGGATCGCTTGTCCCGCAACAGGGGCGCGACCAGCCGGACCGCCGACGCGGCCCCCACGAAGAACACCGCGGCCGACAGCGACGGCCACAACCGGTGCAGCGCGGGCCGCACGGGACCGTCGGGGACCACGGTGTCCGGCCCCAGGAAGGGCCCCACCTCGACCAGGTCCCGCCGTCCGGCCTCGGTGGCCGCGAACAGCCCGATCACGTCCGGGTCCCCCACAGCACCAGCACCGGGTTGGTCGCGGTCGTCACGCTGCCGACCAGCCGCGCCGACGACAGCAGGCTGCCCTCCACGGCGTACCCGGCGTCCCGCAGCACGTCCCGCGAGGGCACGGCCCGGTCCAGTTCCGGCATCGCCACGACGATCCGCTGCGCGCCGACCTTCGCGCACGCGGCCACGGCGGCGGGTCCGCCGCCACCGACGAAGATCGCGTCCGGCCGGGGCAGCTCACCGATCACCGAGGACAGCTCCTCCTCGACGATCCGCACGTCCACGGCGTGCGCGGCGGCGTTCGCGATGATCCGCACCACCTGCACGGGGTTCCGCTCCACGGCGAGCACCGCCGCGCCCAGCCGACCGCACTCGATCCCCACCGCGCCGGGACCGGCGCCGACGTCCCACACCAGTACACCTGGCCGTGGTGCCAACCGGGCCAAAGCCAGCGCCCGGACCTCGGTGGTCGCGACCATCCCGTCCCGGTTCGCGAACCGGTCGTCCGGCAGCGCCCAGCCCTCGGGCTCGACGGCGAACTCGGTATCCGCCAGGCACAGCACCTCCGGCGTGCGCCACAACCGGTTCACCGCCTCGGCCGGGTCCACAGTGGACCGCCGTTCGGTGGGGCCGCCCAGGTTCTCCGCGACCACCAGCGTCCGCCGCCACCCGGCCAGCCCTCGGGCCAGCTCGACGACGGAGGCGTTGCGCACCAGCACCGCCGACCGCGCGCGGCACAGGTTCACCGCGTGGTCGAGCGGGAAGCCCTCGTCGAGGACCGTGACCTTGTTCCACGACCGGCCCGCCTCGGCGACGAACCGCTGGAGCGACTGGAGATCCGCCATGGCCTAGTGCGCGCGCCTGGTCCGCTTGCCGCGGGCCACGGGCTTGCGGGGCGTGGTGCTGGCGCGGACGGTGGTGATCGGCGTCGCGGCGGCGACCGCGCGCGGCTTCGGGTCCGGCGCGGGCTCGTCGGCCTCGACGGGCACGACCACGTCGTCGGAGGCGGACACGGACACCGTCGCGGGCTTCACCCGGCGGGCGCTCTCCTGCCACCCGTGCACGGCCGACCACGCGGCCGCGGACGTCTCGGACGGGGCCTCGGTCGTCACGTCGGTGATCTCCACGACGTCCGCCACCTCGGCGCGGGCGTTGATCCGGCCCGCGCGACCGGCGCGGACCGACCACTTCGACGGCCGGGCCTTGCGCACGGGCTCGTCGGACGCCTCGACGGGCGCGTCGGACTTGCGGAACCCGGCGCCGCGCGCCCGGCTCGACGGCTTGAGCACCTTGCCCACCAGGAACAGGGTGGTGCGGTAGATCTTGTGCTCCTTCACGGCGGCCTCGAGGTCGGCGAGCGTGGTGTGCACGATCGTCTCGTCGGGCCAGGAAACCTTGTACGCCACCACGATCGGCGTCTCCTCGGGGTACCCGCCCGCGCGCAGCTTCTCGACCAGCTGGCCGGTGCGCGCGGCGGACAGGGACACCGCCATGGTGGTGCCGTGGCCCGCGAACTCCTGGAGGTGCTCGCTGCCCTCGGGGCCGGTCAGGATCAGCGACTGCGCCACGTCCGACGTCGTCAGCTCACGGCCGATCGCGGCGGCCGCGGCGGAGAACTGGGACACGCCGGGCACGACCTCCAGCTCCAGCCCGAGCCTGCCGCACGTGTCGTGGTGCTCCTGCACCTCGCCCCACAGCGACGGGTCGCCCGCGTGCAGCCGCACGACCTTGAGCCTGCCCGCCGCGGCCCGCCGGTAGACGTCCACGACCTCCTCCGGCGGCACGCGGGTGAAGTCGACCAGCTCGGCGTCGGCGCGCGCGTGCTCGCGGACGCACTCGGCGTCCACGACGCTCGGCGCCCACACGACGACGTCCGCTTCCGCGATCCGCTTCGCGCCCCGCAGGGTGAGGAGATCGGCGGCGCCGGGACCGGCGCCCACGAAGGAGATCCGACCAGACGTCACGCGTGGCTCCTGTGGGGACAGAGGGTGTTCGGGGAGATGGGGCGACCGTACCTTCCGGTCATCCGCCACTAACGAGTGGCCTCATACGGCATTTCCGCCGATGTGCACGCCCGGACGAAGCGAGCCACCGAATCGGGTGACGCCGCCGGGTGCGTGTGCAGGTATGACGCGTGCACCCCGCCCACCACGAACCCCTCGGCGACGGGCCGCCGGTCGTGCCCCCGCCACTGCCACGCCGGACTGGCGCCACTCGAAGGGGTGAGCACCGTCCGGTGGAACTCGTGCCCGGTGATCCGCTGCCCGGCCCGTGCCAGCACCGAGTCCACGGTCGCCACGGCGTCGCGGTAGCCCAGGGTCAGCTTGGCCGACATCGAGCCGTCCGCGTCCAGCACCCCGCACATCGGCACGCCGTCGAGCTTGCGGGCCAGGTACAGCAGCCCGCCGCACTCGGCGTGGATCGGCGCGCCGGACCTCGCGAGCGCCGCCACGGCCGCGCGCAGCGGCTCGTTCTGCGACAGCAGGTCGGCGTGCTGCTCGGGGAACCCGCCGGGCAGCACCAGCCCGGCCGTGCCCTCGGGCAGCTCCTCGTCGCGCAGTGGGTCCACGGTCACCACGTCCGCGCCCGCCGCGCGCAGCAGTTCGACGTGCTCGGCGTAGCCGAACGTGAACGCCGCCCCGCCCGCGATGGCGACGACCGGGGCCCCGGCGACCGCCTCCACCTCGGCGGACGCGTTCCACGGCGGCACGGCCATCGCGGGCGCGATGGCGGCCAGCCCGCGGATCGCGTCCAGGTCGACGTGCTTGGCGACGGCGTCCGCGATGGCGTCCACGGCGGCCACCGCCTCCGGCCCGTGCTCGACGGCCGTGATCAGCCCGAGGTGCCGCGACGGCAGCGAGAACGCCGGGTCGCGCGGCAGGACGCCCATGACCTCCAGGCCGACCTCGGCGCACGCGCTGCGCAGCACCTGCTCGTGCCGCTCGGACCCGACCTGGTTGAGGATCACGCCGCCGAGGCGCACGGTCGGGTCGTAGCCGCGGAACCCGTGCAGCAGGGCGGCGAGGCTGCGGGACTGGCCGCGCGCGTCGACCACGAACAGCACGGGCGCGGCCAGCAGCTTGGCGACGTGCGCCGTCGACCCGACGCCCTCGGTGTCGATCCGCCCGTCGAACAGGCCCATCACGCCCTCGACCACGGCGATGTCCGTGCCGCGCGAGCCGTGCACGAACAGCGACGCGACCTTCTGCTCCCCCACCATCACCGGGTCGAGGTTGCGGCCGGGCAGTCCCGTGGCGATGCCGTGGTAGCCGGGGTCGATGTAGTCCGGGCCGACCTTGAACGGCGCGACCCTGCTGCCGGAGCGGCGCAGGGCGGCCATCAGCCCGGTAGCCACGGTGGTCTTGCCGCTGCCCGACGCGGGCGCCGCGACCACCAGCCGATTCACCACTCGATCCCCTTCTGGCCCTTCTGCCCGTCGTCCATGGGGTGCTTGACCTTGGACATCTCCACCACCAGGTCGGCGGCGTCCAGCAGGGCGGGTGGGGCGTACCTGCCGGTGATCACGACGTGCTGGTGGCCCGGCCGGTCCCTCAGCACGGACACCACCTCGTCGACGTCCACCCAGCCCCAGTGCATCGGGTAGGTGAACTCATCCAGAACGTACAGGCCGTGAACGCCCTCGGCGATCCGCCGGGAGATCTCCCGCCAGCCCTCCAGCGCCGCGGTGGCGTGGTCCTGCTCCGTTCCCTGCTTGCGGGTCCAGGACCAGCCCTCGCCCATCTTGTGCCACTCGACCGGCCCTCCCGCGCCAGTCTCGTCGTGCACGCGGCCGAGCGCCTTGAACGCCTCCTCCTCGCCGACCTTCCACTTCGCCGACTTCACGAACTGGAACACACCGATCGACCAGCCCTGGTTCCAGCCGCGCAGGGCGAGCCCGAACGCCGAGGTCGACTTCCCCTTCATCTCGCCGGTGTGGACCATCAGCAGCGGCCGGTTGCGCCGCTGCCGGGTGGTCAGGCCGTCCTTCGGGACCGACGCGGGTTGTCCTTGGGGCACCGGGGTCTCCTAGGCGGCGCGGGCCGCGCGGACGACGCCCGCGACCTGGTCGGCGGACAGTTCTTCCAGGCGCAGGCAGGCCCCGTCGAGCGCGACGGCGACCTTGGCGGCCAGGCCGAGCCGGATCGGGCCGTGCTCGCAGTCGACGACGACGGACGCGGTGCCGTCGGCGGCCAGCAGGCCCGCGGCGCGCAGCGCGTCCCGCATCGGGTCCCCGCCCGCGCCGGTCGAGGTGGCGCGGCCGTCGGTGAGCAGCACCAGCAGCGGACGACGGCGGGGGTCGCGGAGCCGTTCGATCTCCAGGAGCCTGCGGGCCTTGAGCAGGCCGTCCGCCAACGGGGTCCGGCCGCCGGTGCGCATCCGGCGCAGCCGGGCCGCGGCCGCGTCGACCGACGTGGTGGGCGGCAGCGCGACCTCGGCGGACGAGCCGCGGAACGTGACCACGCCGACCTTGTCGCGGCGCTGGTAGGCGTCGCGGAGCAGGGAGATCACCGCGCCGCTGACGGCGGACATCCGCTGCCGGGCGGCCATCGAGCCGGAGGCGTCCACGACGAAGAGGACGAGGTTGCCCTCCTTGCCCTCGCGGACCGACAGCCGCACGTCACCGGCCTTGAGCAGCAGGCCGGGACCGGTGCGGCCGCGGGAGTTCTGGTGCGGCGCGGCGGCGGCCAGCGTGCCGACCAGGTGCAGCCCAGCACCGTCCACAGTGGACGAACGGACGACCTGGCCGGTGCGGGCGCGGGCCCGTGACCGCCTGCCGGGCGCGCCCTCGCCGACACCGGGCACCTGGAGCAGCCGGGCGCGGAACGCCGGAGCGGGCGCGGCCGGGGGCTTGTCCGACGACCCCGACCCACCCTGCTGCGGCTGCTGTTGCGGCTGCTCGGAGCCCTCGGGCGCGGGCTGACCGCCGTCGTCGGGACCGTCGGGAGGCCCGTCCGGCTCGGGCTCGTTGTCGGCGTGCTCGGCCGCCTGCTGCATGGCATCGGCGAGCTGCTCCTCCTCCAGACCCGGCTCGTCGAACGGGTCGCGGCGCTTGCGGTGCGGCAGCGCGAGCCGGACGGCGGCCTCGACGTCGGCCTCCTCCACGACGTCCGCGCCGCGCCACGCCGCGTGCGCCACGGCCGTGCGGGCCACGACCAGGTCGGCGCGCATCCCGTCCACCTCGAACGCCGCGCACACGCCCGCGATCCGGCGCAGCTCGGAGTCCGGCAGCGCCACGGTCGGCAGCGCCGCGCGAGCGGTCACGATCCGGTCGGCCAGCTCGGCGTCCGCGGCCTCCCAGCGGGCGGCGAAGCCCTCGGGGTCGGCCTCGTAAGCCAGCCTGCGGCGGATGACCTCGGTCCGGGTGGCCACGTCGCGCGAGGCGCGCACGGCGACCGTGAGGCCGAAGCGGTCCAGCAACTGCGGGCGGAGTTCACCCTCCTCCGGGTTCATCGTCCCGACCAGCAGGAACGACGCCGCGTGCGAGATCGACACGCCCTCGCGCTCCACGTGCGCGCGGCCCATCGCGGCCGCGTCCAGCAGCAGGTCCACGAGGTGGTCGTGCAGCAGGTTGACCTCGTCGACGTAGAGGACGCCGCGGTGCGCGGCCGCCAGCAGGCCCGGCTGGTAGGCGCGGACGCCCTCGGTCAGGGCGCGCTCCAGGTCCAGCGAGCCGACCAGGCGGTCCTCGGTCGCGCCGACGGGCAGCTCGACCAGCTTGGCGGGACGGCGTTCGGCGGCGTCGCCGAGGTGCGGGCCGTCCGGGCACTCGGTGTCGACCAGCGGGTCGCAGCCGAACCGGCAGCCCGGCACGACGGCCAGTTCCGGCAGCAAGGCGGCGAGGGCTCGCACGACCGTCGACTTGGCGGTGCCCTTCTCACCCCTGACCAGCACACCGCCGATACCGGGGTGCACGGCGTTCAACAGCAGGGCCAGTCGCAGGTCGTCGTGACCGACGACCGCGGAAAAGGGGAAGCGCGAGGTCATGCGGGGAGGTCCTTCCTCGGGTGTCCACGCCCGTGTCCGGGAGAAGTGACTCGGGGGTCGAGTTCCTGACTCCCGGATCTCTCCTACCCGGTCACAGTGGCGGGACCGTGCCGGATTCCCACCGGCTTCCTCGCGCACCCCTACAGCTTTCGCATCGTCGCATCCCGCTCCGCGCCTACCAACCCCTCGGCGAGTCTGATCACATCCGCGCGGGGTGGACAATCGGCCCCGTGAGCGATGAGCCGGGTGTCCTCTCGGACGCGGAACTGGTCCGCGCCGCCCAGAGCGGCGAGGTGACGGCGTTGGGGACGCTGCTGGCCCGGCACCGGGCCGGGATGCGCGCGGTCGCGCTGGGCGTCCTGGGCTACGGGCCGGACGCCGACGACGCCGTGCAGGACGCGTCGCTCACGGCGGTGAGCCGGATCGGCGACCTGCGCGATCCCGCCGCCGTGGGCCCGTGGCTGCGGATGGTCACCCGCAACGCGGGCCGGATGCGGCTGCGCGCTCCCCAGGCCGTCGCGGTCCCCGAGACGCTGCCCGCGCTCGGTCCGACGCCGGACCAGGTCGTCGAGGAGGGCGCGCTGCGGGACTGGGTGTGGCACGCGATCGGCGAGCTGTCCGAACCGCTGCGGCTGGCCGTGCTGCTGCGGCACTTCAGCGGCGTGACCTCGTACGAGCAGATCGCGGCTGCGTGCGAGGTGCCGGTCGGGACGGTGCGGAGCAGGCTGAACGCGGCCAGGACGTCCCTCGCCGACGCCCTGCTCACCACCGCCGACCTCACGCACGACGACATCGCCGAGAAGACCGAGCGGAGCAAGGCGGAGGCGCTCGACACGCTGGCCGCCGCCGAGCGCGGGGCGTTCGCCGAGGTGGTCGCGGACCGGTGGACGCCGGACGCGGAACTGCTCGCGGGCGCTGTGCGCGGCGGCGTCGGGACGATGATCGACGGGATGAACTGCGACCTCGAGGCGGGCGTCCGGCAGCGGTTCGGGGCGGCGCTCGTCAGCCGCGACCTCACGCTGTGGGAGATGGACCTGGTCAACCCGCCCGACGACCCGGACCACTGCCCGCCCGGCGTGATCTGGATGATGTCCCACCGCGGCGGCCGCTACCACCGGCTGCGCCTGTTCCACCCGGCGTGAGCGGCGTCACAGCCCTCGCACCGAACTTCTCGGCCTCCCCCGCATCGTGCTCACGTGAACCGATTCGAAGAAGTCACGACCCCGCTCACCCCCGGCACGCACACGATCACCGTCGAGGGCATCGCCCAGCGCTACCACGTGGCGGGCTCGGGTCCCGTGTGCGTCGCGCACTCCGGCGGCCCCGGCATCGCCTGGCAGTACCTGAGGTCGACCGCGCTCGAACAGCACCTCACGATGGTCTACCTGGAGCCCATCGGCACCGGCGACTCCGGCAGGCTGGCCGACCCGTCCGGCTACCACCTCGACACCTACACGCGGTTCCTGCACGCCGTCGTGGAGCACCTCGGCGTGCCGAAGGTGGCTCTGCTGGGCCATTCCCACGGCGGTTTCGTCGTGCTGCGGCACGTCCTCGAGCACGCCGACCGGGTGTCGGGCATCGTCCTGTACGACACGTCGCCGGTCACCGGCGAGGAGTTCTGGGCCGACGCCGTCGCCAACGTCACCAGGTTCGCCGAGCGCCACCAGGCACCCGAGGTCGCCGCGGCGTTCGCGCGCATCGGCTCCGACCTGGACGACGACGGCAAGACCCAGCTGGTCAAGGACCTGCTGCCCTCCTACTTCGCTGACTTCTACGGCCGGGAGGCGGAGTTCCGCCCGCTGCGCGATGGGCTGCGGGCGTACCGCGCCCCGGACCTCGGCGTCGAACCGCGACCGTTCGACGTGCGGGAGGAACTGCCGGAGATCACCGTGCCGACGCTCGTGGTGGTGGGCGCGCACGACGTCATCTGCGGCCCGCGCTGGGCGGAACTGCTGACCGCGGGCATCCCGCACGCCCAGGCGCTCGCGCTCACCGACAGCGGCCACTTCGGCCACCTCGAGCAGCCCGAGGAGTTCGAGTCCGCTGTCGTCGACCTCGTGACGAAGGCCGCGGTGCGCTAGACGGGACGCTGAGCGGCGCGCGGAACGACAGCAGGCCGAGCATCGGCGGCGGCTCGATCGCGGCGAGCCGGAGGTCGGGGAACCGGCGGGCGACCGTGCGCAGCACGACCTCGCCCTCCAACCGCGCCAGGCCCGCGCCGAGGCAGTAGTGCCTGCCGAAGCCGAACGCCAGGTGCCTGCGGGCGCCGGACCGGCCGGGGCAGAACGACTCCGGTTCGGCGAACACCTCGGGGTCCGAGCCCGTGCCCGCGAGCATCAGCAGCAGGGGCGCGCCCGCAGGCAGGTCGACGCCGGCCAGCGTCACGGGACGGCTGGTCACCCGCCGCCACGTCGTCACCGGGGGTTCGCGGCGCAGCACCTCCTCGACGCACGCGGCGGCCAGGCCGGGCTCGTCGGCGGCCAGCCGCGCCCACAGGTCCGGGTGTCGCAGCACCCGGTCCAGCAGGGTGCTGAGGAGCTGCGTCGTCGTCTCCTGGCCCGCGATCAGCAGGAAGTAGCAGAGCCCGGCGGCCTCGCGGACCGGCGTGCCGTGCTGTCGCAACGCGCTGAACAGGTCGTCGCCGTCCGGCGATGCCGCCCGGATCCGCCGGGTCAACCACTGGTGGAACTCGCCCGCCTGGACGGCCAGCTCGTGCTGGCGTTCGACGGAAGGGTTGCCCCAGAACAACTCCAGCGACGCCGTGCTCCACGCCTTGAGCGCGGGCACGTCCACGTCGGTGATCCCGAGCACCTCCATCAGCACCACGCACGGCAGGTCCCGCGCCAGGTCGGCGTGCAGGTCGGTCGGCGAGGCCAGCCGTTCCTCGCACAGCGAGGCGATCCGCGCCTCGAACCCCGCCACCCGCGCGGGCGTGAGGAACCCGGCGACCAGGCGGCGCAGGTCGGTGTGGGTGTCGGTGCCGTTGTTGGCCAGCGTCGGCGGCAGCGAGAACCCGGCGCGCGCCAGCACCCGCAGCACCGGGCGCGGGATCGGGGTCACGGCCGTCAGCGCGTTGTCCGGGTGGAACGCCTCCGGGTCCGCGAGCACGGCCCGCACGTCGGCGTACCGGCTGACCAGCCACAACCCGGTCGCCGGGTCGTGGTGGACGGGGCTGTCGGACCGCAGCCGCCGCAGGTCGGGGTGCGGATCGGCGGTGAAGTCGGCCCCGAAGAGGTCGAGCTGGGTGGTCCGCACGCCAGGACCGTATCGGGCCGGTGGGAGACTGCCGCCGTGAGCGTGAGCACAGGTGACTCGGTGTTCGACTGGATCGACACCCGCGCGGAGGCCCGCGCCAAGGCCGGACTGACCCGGCGGCTGCGGCCGCGACCGGCGTCCTCGACGGACCTCGACCTCGCGGGCAACGACTACCTCGGGCTGGCGCGGGACAAGCGCGTGACCGGGTCGGCCGCCGCCGCGGCGATGCGCTGGGGCGCGGGCTCGACCGGGTCGCGCCTGGTCACGGGCAGCACCGAGCTGCACATGGAGCTGGAGTACGAGCTCGCCAACTTCTGCGGCGCGCAGGCGGCGCTGGTGTTCTCCTCCGGCTACGCGGCGAACCTCGGCGCGCTCACGGCGTTGTCCGGGCCGGGCACGGCGATCGTGGCCGACCAGTACATCCACGCGTCGCTGATCGACGGCTGCCGCCTGTCGAAGGCGGACGTCGTCGTGGCGGGCCACTGCGACGTCCCCCAGGTCACGCACGCCCTGGCGACCAGGGGCAAGCGCCGCGCGCTGGTCGTGACGGACTCGGTGTTCTCGGTGGACGGCGACCTCGCGCCGCTGGGCGAGCTGGCCGCGGCGTGCCGGGAGCACGACTCGGCGCTGGTCGTGGACGACGCGCACGGCCTCGGCGTGCTCGGCGACGGCGGGCGTGGCGCGGTGCACGCGGCGGGCCTGGCGAAGTCGCCGGACGTCGTCACCACGATCACCCTGTCGAAGTCGCTGGGCGCGCAGGGCGGCGCGATCCTCGGACCGAGCCGGGTCATCCGGCACCTCGTGGAGACGGCCCGCAGCTTCATCTTCGACACCGGCCTCGCGCCGGGCAGCGCCGCGGCGGCGTTGACCGCGCTGAAGGTGCTGCGCGAGGAGCCGGACCGGCCCGCGCGCGTCGTCGCCGTGGCCCAGGAGCTGGCCGAACGGCTGCGCGCGGCGGGCCTGCGGGCCAGCACGCCCTCGGCCGCCGTCGTGTCCGTCCAGGCCCCGTCGGCCGAGGCCGCGTTCTCCTGGGCCGAGGCGTGCCGCACCAGCGGGGTCGTCGTCGGCTGCTTCCGGCCGCCGTCGGTGCCGGACGGCGTGTCCCGCCTCCGGCTGACCGCGCGGGCCGACCTGTCCGACGCCGACGTCGACCGCGCGGTGCGGGTGATCAGCGAGACCGGCGCATCCGCAGGTGCGGTATCCCGTCCTCGATGAACTCGTCGCCCTCGGGCACGAAGCCGAACGAGCCGTAGAAGTCGGCGATGTAGGTCTGCGCGTCCAGCACGCAGTCCACCGTGCCGACCTCGCTGAGCGCGGCCTCGACCAGTCTGCGGCTGTACCCCCGGCCGCGCGCGGCGCGCCCGGTGACGACCCGGCCGATCCGGAACGTGCGGTCGGGCTCCTCCATCAGCCGGAGGTAGGCCAGCGGCTCGGGCGCGCTGTCGACCTCCAGCCAGAAGTGCCGGGTGCCCGGTTCGAGGTCGCGGCCGTCCATGTCCCGGTAGATCGAGGACTGCTCGATCACGAAGACCTCGCTGCGCAGCCGCAGGATCTCGTACAGCTGGGCCGAGGTCAGGTCGGCCGCCCACTGCCTGCGCAGCGTTGCCGGAAACTGTGATGTTCGCACCGGGCCTGGATATCACAGCGGAACGGTTCAGAGATGTGACCGGTAGGTCGCCAGCCGGGTGTACACGCCGGGCTCGCCGGGACGCGCGCACCCCTTGCCGTAGGACACGACGCCGACGAGCTTGCCGCGCACGACCATCGGCCCGCCCGAGTCGCCCTCGCACGCGTCCTTCCCGCCCTGCGGGTAGCCCGCGCACACCATCGCGTCGGAGCGGTAACTCGGGACCGCGCGGGCGCATTCGGCGTCGGACACGATCGGCACGCGCACCTGGCGCAGCACCGGCGACGGGTCCGCGCGCTCGGAGGTGCGACCCCAGCCGAGGACGGTCGCCTCGGTGCCCGGCGCGTAGCTCGCGGTGTCGCCCGCGTCGACCAGCGGGACCGTCGGGAACGGCTGCGGCTCGCTCAACGTGAGCACCGCCACGTCGTCGCCACCGGAGACCTCGCGGAAATCGGGGTTCCGCCACACCTTCGCCACCTTCGCGGGCGTGCCCCGGCGGCGGTCGGCGTGGCCGGCGACGACGCGGATCGTGTCCGGGGCGCGGTCGCGCGCGGTGATGGCGAGGCGGTCGGTCACGCAGTGCGCGGCCGTGACCACGCGGTCCGGGGCGATCAGCGCGCCGCCGCAGAAGAACTGGCCGTTCGCGTCGGTCAGCGCGACCGCCCACGGGGTCTCGGGCGCCTCGACGCCGCCGACGATCGCGTTCGCCGGGGTGGCGGACGCGACCACGGCGGCGACGGCGGCGAACAGCGACACGGTGGTCCGCACGGAGCACTCCTCTACGGCAGGTGGACGAACTACTACCCACCGTAGCGGGCACGAGAAAGTCGCCCCCGCCGGGACTAATACCGGAGATCCTCCTGTTAGAGTCCCATGTTGCCGGAAATTTAACGGCCTATTGCACAGATCACAACGATCTGTCCGGAAATCTGGGAGGTCTACGCGTGTTCCTCGACTTCGGTCAACTACCGGCCTTCCTGATCGCCTGCGTGGTCGTGGTGCTCACGCCGGGCGTCGACGCCTTCCTGCTGCTGCGCACCTCGATGCGCTCGGGCACCCGCGCGGGCCTGTGGGCGCTGGCGGGCATCCACTCGGCGAGCTTCGTGCAGGTCGGCCTGGTCATCTCCGGGCTCGGCGTCGTGCTGGCCCGGTACCCCGCCGTGCTCGTGGCGCTGCGCTGGATCGGCGCGGCCTACCTGCTGTGGCTGGCGCTGTCGATCGCGCGGAGCCTGCTGCGCCGCACGACCGGCTCCGACGAGCCGGTGGAGGTCGTGGCCGACCGGCCGTTCCGCCGCGGGTTCCTGACCAACATCACCAACCCGAAGATGCTGCTGTTCTCGCTGGCGTTCCTGCCGCAGTTCATCGGCGCCGGCCAGCCGACCGCGCAGCTCGCGATGCTGGCCGTGGTGTTCCTCGGTCTCGCGGCGCTGTGGGAGCTGCTGATCGTGGTGGCCGCGAGCCGGGTCGCGGGCAGGCTGCGGCGACCCGGCGTGACCACCGCGCTGGACGCGGTGTGCGCGGCGGTGTTCCTGACGATGTCCGTCGGACTGGTGCTCTAGCGCGCGAACGTGGGCAGCGCGGCCCGCATGGTCGCCTGCACCATCGCGAACGCGGGCGAGTGCGTCTGGAGGTCCTGGTAGACGCCGACGGTCTCGACGTTCTCGTAGCTGCGCTGGAGTTCGGAGGCGAACGACAGCCAGGAGACGGGCGTGACGCCGAGCTGGGTCATCCGCAGCATCGCCGCGTCGTGGATGACCCGGTTCTCGCCCGCCGTCGCGTCGACCACGACCGACACCTCGTAATCGCGGCGCAGCGCGCCCATCGTCGTGTGCAGGATGCAGCCCTCGGTCATCAGCCCCGCGATGACCAGGTGCTTCATCCCGGTCGCGGCGACGGCGGCCTCGAAACCGGGGAAGTCGAAGGCGTCGAACGAGCCGCCGCGGTGCACCAGCGGGACGTCCCCGAGGACGTCGAGCAGCTCGGGGTACAGGCCACCGCGCGGGTCGTTCTCCGGGCCGAGCGAGACGACCAGCGGGACGCGGTAGCCGAGCGCGGTCTTGGCCAGCGCGACCGCGCCGTTGACGTTCTCCGGGATCGTCTGCGAGCCGAACAGGTTCGCGAAGCCGGTGACGTAGTCGATCAGCAGGATGGCGGTGTTGTCGGGGGTGCGGCGGTCGATGTGCACGGGATTTCCCTTTCCTGGGGTCAGATCTCGTCGACGATCGGGGTTTCCATGACGCCGAGGCCCTCGATCTCCATCCGCACCACGTCGCCGTGGCGGAGGAAGACCGGCGGGTCCTGGAAGGCGCCGCACCCGGTCGTGGTGCCGGTCATGATCACGTCGCCGGGCGACAGCTCGATCACCTTGCTGATGTCCTCGACGAGGTGCGGGATGTCGACGATCATCTCCTCGCTGGTGCCGTCCTGGCGGAGTTCGCCGTTGACCCAGCAGCGCAACCGCAGCCGGTGCGGGTCGGGCACCTCGTCCTTGGTGACCAGCCACGGGCCGAGCGGGGCGCCGGTCGGGATGCCCTTGGCCCTGGTCATCTGCGCGTACATCGGGTGGATGTGCACGTCCTTGAACGCCAGGTCGCGGGCCGTCACGTCGTTCGCGATGAGGTAGCCGGCCACGTGGTCGTAGGCCCGGTCCAACGGGATGTGCCTGCCGCCCCGGCCGATCACGACGCCGATCTCGGTCTCGTAGTCGAGCTGCTCGGACTGCGCGGGCCGGACGAGGGCGTCGTGCGGGCCGATGACCGTGTTGGACGGCTTGAAGATGATGATCGGCTCCGACGGCGAGGGCGCGTCCTTGCGGCGCATGGCCTCGTCCACGTGGGACTGGTAGTTGCCGCCCGCGACGATGATCTTCTCCGGGCGTGGCACCGGCGGCCCGATCCGGGTGGTCGACTCGTCGACCCACCGCACCGGCCCGGTGAGGGCCTTCTCGACCATCGGCTGGAGCACGTCCAGCAGCGACAGCACGGTGTTGGTGTCCAACGAGGTCAGGCCGAGCGACCGGAACAGCGGGTCGAGCGGCGCGATCCCCTGTCCGGGGACGAACACCCCCGGCCGTTCCGCCCGCTCGGGGCCGTAGCTGACGATCTTCACGAGGGCACTCCCTTCCGGTGCTCGAGGCCGATGAACCCCTGGTAGCCGATCTCGTCGAGGGTGCGTTCCAGCAGGGCGAAGTCCAGCGTCCCGGTGCCGGGACCGCCCCGGCCGGGGACGTCGGCGAACTGGACGTGGCGGACCAGCGGGGCGTAGCGGCGCAGGACGGCCGCGGGGTCCTCGCCCATCATCGCCAGGTGGTAGACGTCGACCAGCAGGCCGAGATCGCCGGTGCCGCACCGCTTTCCGACGTCCTCGACCACACGCGCGGTCTCGTGGACGTCGGTGAGCGCGTAGGCGGGGGTGTCGTGGACGTTCAGCGTCTCCAGCACCACGGTCGCGTCGAGGGACTCCACCACCAGCGCCAGCCGTTCGTCCGCGAGGGCCGACCGTTTTCCGTTGCCGTACAAGGCGTTCACGATCCGGCAGCCGGTCAGCTCCAGCAGTTCCCCGACGGCGTTGAGGTTCTCGCGGAACCGCGCCCCCGCCGCAGGGTCGACGAGGAGTCCATTGGAGCCGCCCGCGTCCAGGTTCAACGACACCAGCCGCACGCCCGCCGCCACCAACGCCCGCGCGAACCCGTCGTCCGGCGGCGTCGGACCGTCGAACGGCCACCAGCTCTCCACGTGCTCGAACCCGGCGGCGGCCGCCGCGGCGGGCCGGTCGAGCAGCGGCAGGTCACCGAACAGCAGGGACAGGTTCGCGCTGTAGGCCCTCATCCCCGCAACACCTCCGCGACGGCCCGGTCGGCGTCCCGGCGGTCGCCCGCCCACGCCACGATCCCGTCCGGCCGCACCACGACCGCGTCCGCGCCGCCGAGCACCTTCGGGTCCAGCACCAGGTCCGCGGTGAGGACGGTGAACTCCTCGGGCAGCAGCACGGCCGACACGAGCACGTCGCCGACGCGCACCGGCGTGTGCGGGAACCGGTGCCCCACCACGGCTTCCCGCAGCGGATCGGCCCCGTGGGCGGGCGCGTAGCCGAACCCGAGGTCCTGGTCGACCGCGTCGATGTGCTCGCTCTGCTCGCGGATCACCACGTCCAGCCCCTCTCGGTCGTCCGCCACGATCGCGCGCCTGATCTCGCCCATCCGCACCCCGTTGCGCACGCTCCACTCCGCGTTGCTCACCGCGACGGCCTTCCGCTCGGCCTCGTAGGTGTCCAGCAACGCGGGAGACGCCCGCCCGCGCAGCACGTGCGCCAGCTTCCAGGCCAGGTTGTGCACGTCCTGCACCCCGGAGTTCATCCCGAACCCACCGGTGGGCGGAAAGGAATGCGCGGCATCGCCAACAAGGAACACCCGCCCGACCCGCCACGTCCGCGCGACCTGCGCACTGATCCGCCAGGTGGCGATCCGCACGACCTCCGGCTCAAAATCCGCCCCGACGGCCCGCCGCACGATCTCGCGCGCCTCAGCCTCCGTAGGCGGCTCAGGCCGGGCAGACACGCCCATCCGCGTCACCATCGTGACCCACCGCTCACGCCCGTCGACCGACGCCACACTCGCGGACTCCCCGGCCCGATCACCGGTCAGGAACTGGATGCACAACCGCCCCCGAGCCCACTCACCGATGTCGCCCCGCCAGTACACGCTCTGCCCGTACCCGAGCAGTTCCCCGTCGAACTCCACCCCCAGCCCACGCCGCACCCCGCTACCAACGCCATCAGCGGCGATCACGTAGTCGGCGACAACATCACCACCGGACGTCCGCACCACCACGTGATCGCCCAGATCCTCGACCCCGGTGATCTCGACCCCTTCCCGGAGATCGGCCACCTCCGCCGCGAGCACCCGCCGCACCACGTCCTGCCCGACCCGGCACACCGACGTCGGACTCAGTTCCTCACGCAGGTCCTCGACACTCCGCGCGACCTCCGCACCGGCCACCGAGTCGCAGTAGATGAACTGGTTCGCCCGACGCGGCAACGCCTCCCGCCGCACCGCGTCCTCAAGCCCCCACCGCGCGAACACCTCCATCGTCCGCGTCCGCACCCCACGGGCACGCGGGTGGTCGTCGACCTCCACCTCACGCTCGAACACCGTGCACGGAATCCCCGCCCGCCCCAACGCCACAGCCGCACTGAGCCCAACAGGCCCACCACCGACCACCACGACCCGAGGCTCACCCACGCTCCACCACCAGGAAGTCGAAGTCGCACCCCTGATCGGCCTGCATGACGTGCTCCCGGTACAGCCGCTCAAACCCCCGCGCCACCGTGACCGGCCCAGGCCACGGCACCCGCCCCGCCAGTTCCACCGGGTCCACCAGCAGATCGATGCGCGACTCCTCCACGTCCAGCTCGATCCAGTCCCCATCCCGGACCAACGCCAACGGCCCACCCACCGCCGCCTCCGGCGCGACGTGCAACACGACGGTCCCACTGGCCGTGCCACTCATCCGCGCGTCGGACACCCGCACCAGATCGGTCACCCCGCGCTCCAACAACTTCCGCGGAATGGGCAGGTGCCCCACCTCAGGCATCCCCGGCCCACCAACAGGCCCAGCCCCGCGCAACACCAGCACACTGCTCTCGTCGACGACCAACTCCGGATCATCGATCCGCGCGTTCAGATCAGCCACCCCGTCGAACATCACAGCCCGCCCCCGATGCCGCACAAGATGCGAACTGGCAGCAGACCGCTTGAGCACCGCCCCATCCGGCGCAAGCGACCCCGACAACAACGCCAACGCCCCAGCAGCCCCCACCGGCTCCCCCACAGTCCCCAGCCGCCGAGACCCCCCTTCGACCACCACCTCACGCCACGGCCGCCCATCCCCGGCAGCGGTGTCGAGATCGGCCAACTCGCTCAACCGCCCCATCAACGCCGGAACCCCACCATCCCCATCCAGCTCGTCCAACAGCCCATCCCCAGACGGCTTCACATCCGCGAGCAAGGGCGTCGAATCACTGATGGCCCGCAGTTCCTCCACGTCCAGGTGCAACCCCAGCCGCCCCGCAATGGCCTGGAGGTGGATGAGCACGTTCGTAGACCCACCCACCGCACACAACACCCGAAACGCGTTCCGCAACGAAGCACCGGTGATCACCCGCGACGGCGCCACCCCACCCCGCGCCAACTCAACAGCCCGCCGCCCAGTCAACTCAGCAGCCACCACCCGCCGCTCAGACCCAGCAGGCACCAACGCCGTCCCAGGCAACGCCATCCCCACCACTTCGGCGACAACAGCCATGGACACAGCGGTCCCCATCACGTTGCAGGTCCCCACCCCACAACTCAAACAGCTTTCCAACCGCGCCCAACCGTCATCATCAAGCCGCCCGGCACGCCGCTCGTCGATCAGCGGCCACAACTGCTCCACCGTCATCGGCCGACCATCCCAAGTGGACACCGGCCGTGGCCCAGCTCCCAACGCGATAGCAGGCTTCCCCGCACTGGCAGCCCCCATCAACTGCGCGGGCAACGTCTTGTCACACCCACCGAGCAGCACCACACCATCGATCGGCGAGGCCAACACCATCTCCTCGGTGTCCATCGCCAACAGGTTCCGCAGGTACATGCTCGACGGCCGCACGAACGCCTCAGCAAGCGAAATAGTCGGAAACTCCACCGGAAACCCACCAGCGGCAACAACACCGCGCTTCACGTGGGCAGCCAACTCCCGCAACCCCCCGTTGCACGGGTTCAACTCACTCCACGTGTTGGCAATCCCGATCACCGGCCACCGCCGAACCCCTTCAGCGGACACCCCACCCCCACGCATGAACCCACGCGCGATCAACCCATCGGGCCCACCGTCAGCGAACAACTCCCCACCACGCCGCCGACTCTCTTGCTGAGACACCACTCCACAGTGACATACACCCACTAGATCCGTGAAGTGCATCAGTGATATATCTAGCTCCATGTCCCTCACCGACACCGTCTACGAACAGCTGAAGGCCCAAATCCTCAGAGTGGAACGAGCTCCAGGCGACGTCCTCTACGAGGCGGTCTTGGCCAACGAGTTCGGCGTCTCGAAAACCCCAGTACGCGAGGCCCTACGCCTACTGGCCCAAACCGGCTGGGTGGTAGTCCTGTCCCGCAAGGGCTACATCGTCCGCCCGGTAGAACTGCGGGACGTACGAGACATCTTCGCCCTGCGCCGCATGCTGGAACCAACATTGGCAGGCGAGGCAGCCACCAACGCCACCACAGCCCAGGTAACCCACCTGCGAACCTTGGTGGACGACCAACAGCAAGCAGGCCCCGACCTGGACCGCGCCCTACGCTCAGCCAGACAGTTCCACCTGGCCCTGGCAGACATCACCGGCAGCCACCGCACCCGCACAATCCTCGAGGACTTGGTGGACGAGGTCAGACGCCTCCACTACCTACTGCCCAACGTGGAAAGCCACATCACGTCAGCAGAAGAACTCAAAGCCCACAACCTCATCCTCACAGCAGTAGCAGCAGGCAACGCCACACAAGCCCAAGCCTTGATGCTCGACCACCTCAACGAGGTAGCCCGCGCCCTGGTAACCGGCTTCGCTGGCGCCTAACCCACTTTCCAGCAGGGTTCACCAGCGACTTCGGCTCCCGGCTCACCCACTCAGCGGCTTCGGCTTCCAGCCTGGCCGGTTGGCGGCTTCGATTTCCAGCCCGCTGTGTCCAATTTGATTTGGGGCCCCTAGATTTGCCCCTTGATCGGGCCAAAAGGCAGTGCCCCAAAGCCCTGCCCGATCTCCAATTTTAAGGGGCAAATCCCCCAAATAAAATCGGACACGAACCAACCAGCCAGCCCCAGCAGGCAGGCAATCGGCCATCAAGCCTGCTGCCGCAGGCAACCCTGCGCCATCAACTCCCGTAGGCCTGCCGCAGGCAACACTTCGTCATGAACCCCGGTGGGCCTGCCGGAGGCAACCCTGCGACTTCCGCCCCTGCAAGCCTGCCGCAGGCAACCCTTCACCCTCAACCGCTGCCAGCCCGTCTGCCGCAGGCAACCTTCAACTGAGGCACCGCAGGTCTGGCCCTTGACACCTGGCCACATCGGCAGCCGTGGCCAGCGGGCCCCCGGCCCAGACTCATCCCCGTGACCAACCCGACCCGGATCTAAATTGCACCGATCGGAACTGCTCTTTCTCTCTTCCGGCCCCCGGCCGGCACTCGCACCGCGCACCAACCGGACTGTGCCGGCAGGTTCTTTTAACCCCCACCCCGGCCGGCCCCCGGTTGTTTTTGCGCCCCCACCCTCTTTCGCTTTGTCAAGCCGTCTTTCCAGGCTTGACAAAGCGAAAGAGGGTGGGATAATTGGCGCAACCGGGGGTTAGCCCCCACAACACCGGACCACCCAAACAAACCCGCAACCCCGATGACACCCCAAACAAGGGTCCCCCACCCGCGAGCACCCCCCGATACACACGCTACCCACAAGGTCCGACATTCCCGGACCCCAACCCCACCCCTCAGTTAGCCGGATCGGGTGAAGAACCCGCTTCCTCCAACTCCGCCTCCAACACACTCCCAAACGCAGCCACCCGCGCATAAACCCCAGGCTTCCCAGCCCGAGCACACCCTTCCCCCCAAGACGTAACCCCGATCAACTTCCCCCCAGCAACCAACGGCCCCCCAGAATCCCCCTGACACGTATCCACGCCACCCTCAGGAAACCCAGCACAAACCATCATCCCCGAGTCGTACTGCGAATAAGCGGCCCTACAAGCCTGATCCGACGTCACCGGCACAGAAGCCCCCAACAGGTACCGCGACGCAGCCCCCTGCTCACTCACCCGCCCCCACCCAAAAACAGCGGCGACACCCCCAGCCCGGTACAGCCCCACATCCCCCACCCCAGCCAAGGGCAACGCCGCATAGGTCAACGACTTCCGCAGCGTCAACACAGCCACGTCCGACCCCCGCTCAGCAGCGACGTACTCCGGATGCACCCACACCCGGCTGACGCCGCTCACCACCCCGTCGGACCCCTTCTTGTCCTCCCGCCCGGCCACCACCCGAAACGCCCCGGCCGCCCGCCCTTCCGCACAGTGAGCGGCCGTCAGCACCTTCGTGGGCGCGACGAGCGTCCCCCCGCAGAACTGGAACCCGTTCGCGTCCGTCAGGTACACGACCCACGGGTGGTCCACGATCGAGGCGCGCTCGCCGCCGATGATCCGCTCGTCTCCCGACGCGGACGCGACCCCTGGCAGAGCGGCCGCCACCAGTGCCGCCACCGCCACGACGAGTACGGCGATACGTCGCTTGCTCTCCCTCACGGGACCTCCTCAACGGGTTCCAGTACCACCGAGGAGGCTAGGCCATACGTCCGACAAAACTAGGCCGTTCAGCCCAACGTCAGTTGTTCGGGGAGTTCCCGAACTTGCTCCACACCTTCCCCGCCGTGTTCCCCAGCACCTCGCCGAACTCGTTGAACACCTTCATCAACGGGTCCTCGGACGTGCTCATCGAGTCCTTGTAGGACTTCGCGGCGGACTTGATGTCGTCGGTGAACGAGCTGGTCGGCCGGTCGTCCTCGCGGCGCTGGTACTCGCCGGTGAGGATGGCGCGGTACTCCTCACCCGCCGCCCACTTCTGCAACTCGGCCGCGCGCACCACGGCCAGCGGGTGGGTCAGCGGCCAGGTCTTCACCAGCTTGAGGACGCTGTCGCGGATGTCCTCGACCTGCTCGTACTCCTTGGCCTGCTTGAGGAACTCGGCGGTGTCCACCTGGGACCCGTCCATCCCACCGGCCAACGCCACGTGGACGCGCAGCGCCGCGGACGGGTCCTGCACGCACAGCAGCCCGGCACGGTCGCAGGACAGCTCGGTCTTGCGGTACCACTCGTGCAGCGCGGCGATGACGGCGCGGATCGCCCAGTAGCCCGCGGGCATCCAGCCGAGGCTGAACTGGAGCTGCATCAGGCGTTGCAGGATGGTCTGGTAGAGCGCGTGGCCGGACAGGACGTGGCCCATCTCGTGGCCGATGGCGAACCGCAGGCCCTCGTCGTCCAGCAGTTCGATCAGGCCCGTGGTCAGCACGATGAACGGCTTGTCGATGCCGAGCGTCAACGCGTTCGGCACCGGGTTGCGCTGCACGAACACCTCGGGCGCCGGGTCGATGTCCAGCGTCGCGGCCGTTTCCAGCCGCAGGCGGTCCAGCTTGGGGTACTGCTTCGGGCCCACGCGGATGGACGACGCCAGGTACACGAGGCGCTCGCCGCGTTCGGTGAACGCGCCCGCCACCGCCTGGAGCACCGGGCCGATGCCCGGCACCGCGCGCAGCAGCGCGAGCGCGCCGCGGTCGGCCGGATGTTCGTACGCCCGCGGACTGATCCCCGCGAAGCGCACCCTGGCCGTCGAACGTTCGATCTCCTCGGTCATCACCCCAGGTTAGACACGATTCGAGACTCGGCCTGCCGAAACGGACCAATCAGCGGGCACACTGCACCGATGACCGCTGACGTCCTTGGTGCCGACTTCGAGACCCGCGCCCTGCCCGTGAACGGCGGAGCCGCGACCGCCACCCTCGTGCGGCACCGCGCGCCGCAGGCGAGCCGGGGCGCGATCCTGTACGTGCACGGCTGGGCCGACTACTTCTTCCAGCGCCACGTCGCCGAGCACTACGCGGCGCTCGGGTTCGACTTCTACGGCGTCGACCTGCGCGCCTACGGCCGTTCCCTGAGGCCGGGCGAGACGCCGAACTTCATCACCGACATCACCGACTACTTCGAGGAGCTCGACAGCGCCGCGAAGCTCGTCCGCGAGGACGGCCACGCGAAGCTGGTGGTCATGGGCCACTCGACCGGCGGCCTGATCACCAGCCTGTGGGCGCACGAGCGACGCGCCGACCAGGTCCTCGACGCGCTGGTGCTGAACAGCCCGTGGTTCGACCTGGCCGAGCCGCGGATCATGCAGACCGTCGGCACGGCCGTGGTGCGCGGCGCGGGCCGCCTGTCACCCAAGCTGGTGATCAAGCCCGGCATGGGACCGGTGTACGGCGAGAGCATCCACCGCGACCACCACGGCGAATGGGACTTCGACCTGAAGTGGAAGCCGATCGACGCGTTCCCGGTGTACGCGGGCTGGCTACGCGCCATCCGCATCGGCCACGCCAGGCTGCACGCGGGCCTCGACGTCCGCGTGCCGTCGCTCGTGCTGCGCTCCGACGCCAGCCACCTGCACGCGAAGGCCTGGTCGGAGCGGGCGATGGTGACCGACACGGTGCTCGACGTCGAGCACATCGAGCGCTGGGCGCCGAAGCTCGGCGGCCAGGTCACGTCGCTCGCCATCGCGGGCGGCATGCACGACCTGTTCCTGTCCGCCGAGCCCGTGCGCGACCGCACGTTCGCCGCGATCGACGAGTTCCTGGACCGCTAGACCTCGTGCGGCTGGGGCCGGTGGTGGACGTACTCCACGATCGTCCCGTCCGGGTGCCGGGCCGTGAGCCCGGCCCCGGTCGGCACGTCGATCCGCGCGTCCAGGATCTCCGCACCCCGCGCCACCAACCGCTCCTCGTACACGTCGAGGTCCGCGACCAGCAGCGTGCCGTGCGTAGCCCGGAACGGCTCGACCACCTCCTCAACGCCTTCGACCAGCAGGAACGCGCCCACGGTCGCGATGCTCAGCCCCTTCTCCGGATACGGTGTGCGCAGATCGACCTCCACTCCTTGAAGCTCCTCGTAGAACGCGATGGCGTCGTCCAGCCCACCGGGCGGGACGAACGCGCGGACGTACGGACGGGGTGTCGTGCGGGTGGACGAGTCGGGCTCGCGCCGCCAGAGCTGATCGGTCATGCCTCCACCCTGCGACCCGGACGTCCACCGGACGAGACACCGGTTCATGGGGTTACCGGCGGTCATAGGCTCGGACCGTGTCGACGAAACAGGAACTGGGCGCGTTCCTCCGCGCCCACCGCGAGCGCCTGACCCCGTCCGACGTCGGCTTGGCGGGCGGCGGCCGCCGCCGCACCCCCGGCCTGCGCCGGGAAGAGGTCGCGGCCCTGTCCGGCGTCGGCCTGGCCTGGTACACGTGGCTGGAACAGGGCCGCGTCGACACCTCACGCCAGGTCCTCGACGCCGTGTCCCGCGCCCTCCACCTGGACGCCGACTCCCACAGCCACGTCCTGACCCTGGCGGGCCTCCTCCCCACGCCCGCCCCTCAACTCCCCCTCACCGCGACCCTCGCCCCGCTGGTCAACACCTGGCCCGGCCCGGCGGCGGCCGTGGACCGCCACTTCGACCTCCTCACCGCCAACCCGGCCTACCGGGACCTGTGGCGCCTCCCGGAGACCAACCTCGTCCTGCTCCTCACCGACCCCGCGCTGCACGACCGGATGCCGGACTGGGAACCACTGGCACAGGACGTGTTCCGCCAGTTCCGCCTGCACGCCGACCGCCACCCCGACGACCCGCGCACCACCGACCTGCTCACCCGCTTCACCCGCGAACGCCCGGAACTGGCCCCCTGGTGGGAATGCCGCTCCGTCCAGGAGTTCCGCACCACCACCGCGACCATCGACGACAGGTCGTGGACGTTCTCCCTCCTACGCCCCAGCGAAGACCCGGAAGCGGGCGTGCTGCTCCTGAGGCCGGGGCTCCGCTGACCCGCTTACCGCTTCTCCGGCCTGGGAAGCAGGAGATGCACGGCGAAGCCGGCCGCAGTACCCAAGAGGACCTGGTAGGCGATCGACAGCTCACGCTGCGAGCCGAGGTAGAACACCGCGTCGAGCTCGGTGCTCACCAGACCGGCCATGGTGATCAGCCCGGTGACGTGCCAGCCGAAGAACCCCGCCGTCCAGATGGCGAGCGGCCAATGCGTGCGGGCGGGGCGGCGCAGGACCAGGTAGGCGGAGAACGCGGCGGCGGCGTTGAAGAGCACGGCCAAGGCGATCAGTTCGAGCGAGCCGACGCCGAGCGTCGCGATCGTCTGCACCGCGGCCAACGCGAGCACCACCAGGCAGCCGAGCCGTGTCTTGTCCACGGCGCGGATGGTAGCCGCGGTGAGCACGACCCGATCGGCCGCGCCCACCGCTGATGTTGTCCCACGCGGGTGGTCCTGGAAGCAGGTCGGTGCCGCGACGAGCAGGGGAAGTCGTTGCCGCGTCGCATGTCGAGTGGCCAGGCGACGGCGCGTTCGACGACCCACCGGCGCCGCGGCCCAGCCTGTCGCGGTCGACGGCCGACAACCGAGGTGTGCAGTTCACGGCGAACACCTGCTCCTCCGTGCTAGACAGGAACCATGGGTTGGGGGCTCAGAGTTCTGCCATGGGTGGGAATCGTGGTGCTCGTGGTGTCCACCACCGCGGACTCCCCGGTACCGCCCCGCACGACCACCACAGTGATGGCGGCTCCGCAGCCACCACTGCCGCCGCTGCCGTCGACCACGGAGCCGCCACCGGTGACAGCGTCCTTGCCGCCGGTGCACGTCAGCTCGTCCTTTGACGGTCACGCTTCCGCACCGGTCTTCGTGTTTCCGGACGCGTTGGACGAGGAGACCCGCCTGCGGCTGATGAAACCGGAACGCGGCGAGGGGTCCGGGTACCCGAATTTCGAGGTGGGCCGCTGGAGGGTGGACGCGGGTGGCGTGCCGTCCGCCGAAGCCGAAGTCGACGGCGTCCGCAGGTCCATGTCGAAGCACTCCGTCCAGGTGACCAACAAGCACGGCGAGCAGATGCGAGTGCTGGATGTGCGGGCTGTGGTCCTGGAGCGGCGACCGGCCTTCGCGGGCACCCTGCTGCTGGACACGGGGATAGAGGCACCGGACCTGGCCCCCGCCAGCGTCGATCTCGACCAGCCGGAGGGACGCCTGGTCAGTGCGCAGTCCGGTCGCCCCCTGCTCGACGTCGAGCCCCTGGTCGCGGAGCGGGGTGAGACTGCCAGGGTCGACTTCACCGCGTTCACCTCCGCTCATGACTACCTCTGGGAACTGCGGTTGACGGTCCAGTACGGGGATTCGGAACCGGAGGAGCTGGTGATCCGCTCGGACGGAACCGTTGACGGACCGCCGTTCCACACCACCGCGTGGAACCGGGACTGGCACTACGCGGGCGGCGCCCACGAACTGCACTCCGGGCCCTGCTGCTACGCCGGTTGACCACGCCGCGGAACCGTATTCGTCAGCCCGGAACGCGATGACCGGATCGCCGGCCGCGTGGCCACGGGGTGAGGTTTCGACGGGCCTGCCACGACACCACCGAACCTCAGGCGAGGACAGACGCGCCGAACCGAGTCCGGGCGGTGGACTTCCAGTCCGACGCCACCACCGACGGCCACCCGTTCACGATCGTGTCCATCGTGGACGAACACACCCGCGAATGCCCCGGCGACCTGGTCGAACGGTCCACCACCGCGGACCGGCTGGTCGACGAGCCGGACCGGATCGCCTTGGCCCGTGACTACCCGGCGGTGTCGCGCAGCGACAACGGCTCGGAGTTTCAGCACGAACATGATCGACCAGCCTGCTGTCACACCCCGAGGACGGGCGGTGAACCGAGGGATCGGTGGGTTCGACCGGGCCTCGCGACTCGTCACGCAGCGAGGCGTTGCGGCAGGTCATCCGCAACCGATGGTCATGACGGCCAGGCCCGATCGACCCACGGGAACACCCTTCACGCCCTGGTTCGGCCGATCGTGGTCAGCGCCAGAAATGGTCCGGGAATGTCCCGCAGGGCCATTGGATCACCCTTTCCCCTTCCGCGGTGCTCGCACCCGGAACTGCCAAGCACTGGCCGGTCCCGTAATTGACGAAGCGCGACGTCCCGCCCCAGTTCTCCACGCGCCAGAAATGGTCGGGGAAGGTGCCGCACGGCCACTGGATGACCTGGATCCCCGCCTCGCCGCTGTTTCCGGGCACGGCGAGGCACTGGGTGCTGTTGAGGTTGATCACCCGGTAGTGCCGGACCCCGTCGACGTTCCACGCCTCCAGCCCCCACTGGTGGTCGCGGAACGAACCGCAGGTCCACTGGATGAGCCCGGTCCCCGCCGCAGTGCTGCCACCGGGTACCGCGAGGCACTTGCCGCTGTTGTCGTTGACTATGTGCCCGAACGCCGCCGCGACCGCGGGATCTCGGACCGGGTCGAACTCCAGCTTCACCGCGTTCGCCACGTGCGGTTCCAGACCGGCGGTCGCCGGTGGCGCGTCAGCGGCGGCGACCCCCGCACCCACCAGCACCAGACTCGCGACCGCGGTCAGCAGAACAGTTCCCCATCGAAACACGAATAACCCCCTGAGAACACGAGGGGGCCAGAACGAATCACCGGTCACGACCCCCCTCAGAATCTCGCGACCGAATAGATCGTCACATCCGGGCCACCCGTGAAACAAGAGGATAAACCGAGCAACACCCGATCGAGTTACCTACGAGCAAAATGATCCCACCGGTCAAATAACCACGGCGGAGCTTAATAGGAAATCATCAGACCACTCCCGCACGAGCGGCGGCAATCGCGGCATGAGCGGCCCGTTCGGCGACAACGGCATCCACCGGCTCACGAGTGATGAAAACCCGGTAGTACAGCGGCGCGCACGCCAGCCGAACCACCTCGACCGGATCGACCCCACCGGGGAGTTCACCGCGATCGACCGCGCGGACGACGACCTTCGCCGCCTCCTCCTGCCGAGCGGCGTAGAACGCCTGGAGCGCCAAGGCGGCGCGAGGCGACTGGAAGGACGCGGCCACGACCGCCGTCGGCACCCCGGCATCACCGAACGCCGAGGCGATCTCGACCGTGACGGCGACCAGGTCGCCCTCGACGGTCCCGGTGTCCGGCACCGGCCACGGCGTCTCGCGGGTCTGGTCGAGCGCGTCGGCGAGCAGGTCGTCGACGCCGCCCCAGCGCCGGTAGACCGTGGTCTTGTGGACGCCCGCGCGGGTCGCGACGGCGTCCACGGTGAGCGCCGGGTAGCCGTGGTCGGCCAGTTCGGCGTAGGTCGCGGCGAGCACGGCGTCGCGGACGCGGGCCGAGCGGCCGCCGGGGCGAGTCGTCATGGGAATCCAGTTGCGTCGTCGGGACGGGCGTGACCACAATAACGCAACTCGAGTTGCATTAGGGAGGGTTGCCGAGTGCTGTCGGACCGCCTCACTCGTTTCACCGCCGAGGCCGAACGGGATCCGGTCGCCGCCACCGAACGGCTGCGCGCGGACCTCGTCGACGCCGGTGGACCGCTGGTACAGCGGATCAACGACGACACCGTTCGGGTGACGTTCGTCTGGATCGGCCCGGAAGAGCAGGTCTCGGTGCGAGCGCAGGTGTTCGACGACCGCAACGCGCTGTCGCACCCGATGCGGCAGGTGCCGGGCACGGACGTGTGGCACCTCGACGCGGTGGTCGCGTCCGACGTGGTCACCACCTACCAGTACCTCGTCGACGACCCGTTCCCCGACGCCGACCACGAGGACCTGGCAGCGCTGGGCAAGCTCATGCTCGAGGCGCGCACCAGGATGTTCGCCGACCCGGTCAACCCGCGGCGGCTGTTCCCGCAGATGGCCGTCGTCGCGGGTGAGCGGACCGCCGACCCGCGGCACTGGGACTCGGTGCTCCAACTCCCGGACGCCGACCCCGTCGACTGGTTCGACGCGGAGCCCGCCGAGCGCGGCACCCTGACGGAGCATCGGCTCGACGACCGGACGATCACCGTCTACACACCGCCCGGCTACCGCCCCGACGAGACGTACCCGCTGGTGGTGCTGCTGGACGGCGAGTGCTGGCCGCTCGTCGCCGACCTCCCGACCGCGCTGGACAACCTGATGGGCCGCGAGATCGCGCCCGCCCTCGTGGCGATGGTGCACAACCTCGGCGGCATGGGCCCGCGGATGGCGGAGTTGGCCTGCGACAACGCTTTCGCCGCGCTGCTCGCGGACCGCGTCGTGCCGTTCGTGCGGTCGCTGCACGCCGTGGCGGACCGGGTCGTCGTCGCGGGCAACAGCCTCGGCGGCCTCGCCGCCGCCCACGCCGCCCTCGAACGCCCGGACGTGTTCGAGGCCGTCCTCTCCTGCTCCGGCTCGCACTGGTGGGGGTACGACGGATCGGGCTGGGGCAAGGACTCCGAGCCCGAGTGGCTGACCCGCCGGTACGCCGACGCACCCCTGCTGCCGTTGCGCTTCTGGGTCGACGTGGGCTCACTGGAGACCGGTTCCGGCCCCATCTCGCCCGGCGTCGACCAGCGCGCGGCCAACCGCCACCTGCGAACCGTGTTGCGCGCCAAGGGATACCGCGTCGACTACCACGAGGCGCCCGGCGGCCACGACTTCGCCACGTTCCGCCGCAGCGTCGTCCGCGGCCTCCGCGCCCTGCTCCCCGCCTGAGAGGACCGACCGTGCCCATCGCCCCGAGCCCGGACCAGCTCTACCCGCTCCCCGACCACCCGCGGGTCGTGCTGCTCAAACCGTTGATCACCTCGCCGACCATCGAGGTCGGCGACTACACCTACTACGACGACCCCGACGACGCCACGGCGTTCGAGCGCCGCAACGTCCTGTACTCCTACGGGGCCGAGAAGCTGGTCATCGGCAAGTACTGCGCCATCGCCGCCGGGACCACGTTCATCATGGCGGGCGCCAACCACCTGACGACCGGCGTGTCCACGTTCCCGTTCACCATCTTCGGCGGCGACTGGGCGGAGTCCACAGTGGACCTGATGCTGGCCAACCCGTCCAAGGGCGACACCGTCGTCGGCAACGACGTGTGGTTCGGCTACCGCACGATGATCATGCCCGGCGTGACCGTCGGCGACGGCGCGATCATCGCCAGCGGCTCGGTCGTGGTGTCCGACGTGCCGCCGTACACGATCGTCGGCGGCAACCCGGCCAAACCCGTGAAGGCCCGCTACACCGAAGCCGAGACGGCCCTGCTGCTGCAAGCCGCGTGGTGGGACTGGCCGGTCGACCTGGTCACCACCCACGTCCGCACCATCATGTCCGGCACCCCGGCGGACATCGGCGAGATCGCCCGCGCGAACGGGCTCATGACGGGGTGATCGCCTCCGACGACCCGAAGGGCTTGCGGGCCACGCCGACGTACGCGCTGATGTAGGCGTCGTCGGAGTCCGGGCGCCATTCGGGGAGGAGGACGACGCCGGGGTCGACCAGGTCCAAGCCGTCGAAGAAGCGGGCGATCTCGGCGGCTGAGCGGAGCACCAACTGGGCGTCCGTGCGCTGGTAGACGGCTTGGACGCGTTCGCCGCTGGTGACGCTGTCCTGGGGTACGCCGTCGAGGCTGCCGTGGGAGATGGCCAGGTAGCTGCCGGGGACGACGGCGTCTCGGTAGCGGGCCACGGCGGCGTGCGGGTGGTCGCTGTCCGGGACGAAGTGCAGGGCCGCGGCGAGCAGGACGGCGATCGGGCGGTCGAAGTCCAGGAGGGCCCGGATCTCCTGGTTGGCGAGGACCGCGTCGGGGTCGCGCAGGTCTGCTTGGACGGCGACGGTGAGCGGGTCCTTGGCCAGCAGGGCGATGCTGTGCGCCACCGCGACCGGTTCCACGTCCACGTAGGCGACTCGGCTGTCCGGGTTGACCTGCTGGGCGATCTCGTGGACGTTGCCGACCGTCGGGATGCCCGAGCCGAGGTCGAGGAACTGGTCGATGCCCTCCCCGGCCAGGTAGCGCACGGCGCGCCGCAGGAAGTCCCGGTTGGCGCGGGCCGCGCCCGCCATGCCGGGGTAGATCTTCTCGATGGCCTTCGCCGTCTCGCGGTCGACGGCGAAGTTGTGGGACCCGCCGAGGAAGTAGTCGTACATCCTGGCGACGCTCGGCCGGGTCAGGTCGACCGAGGACGGCACCCACTGGTCCACGACGTTCCCTCCCGTTGCTCGGTGTCGATCAAACTCCTGATCCTTCCGCGCCGCGTGACGACCTGTCCAGGCGCGATCAGGTGAGAACGACGCAACCCCGGCGTTCCAGGTCGAGCAGCCACACGGGCATGGACAGCGACTTGTTCCACCGCAGGTCCAGCTTCTCCAGCGCGGGCAGGCCGCCGATCACGTCCGGCAGCGCCGTCAGGGCGTTGTTGCGCAGGTCCAGCACCCGCAGCGCCGCCAGCGAGCCGATCTCGACGGGCAGCCGGACCAGGTGGTTGTCCCGCAGGCTCAGCTCGCGCAGGTCGACCAGCTCGCCGATCGACGGCGGCAGCGAGGTGAGCACGTTGTCGCGGAGGTGGAGTTCACGCAATCGGGTGAGATTCCCGATGGACGACGGCAGCTCCGCGAGCCGGTTCCCGTAGAGCCGCAGCTCGCGCAGCCCGACCATCCCGCCGAAGGTCTCCGGCAACGACGTCAGCAGGTTGTCCGTGATGTTGAGGTACCGCAGCTTCACCAGCCCGCCGAGCGACTCCGGCACGGACGTCAGCCGGTTGTCGCTGAGGTAGAGGTACCGGTCGAGCGAGGTCAGGTCGCCGAGGGAATCGGGCAGGGCGGTCAGGGCGTTGTGCCCCAGGTCCAGGGTGTGCAACGTGGTGAGGCCGCTGATCTTCGGCGACACCTCGCCGAGGCGGTTGGCCGCGACGTTGAGCATCCGGAGCTCGCCCAGCTCCCAGAGCGCGTCGGGCAACGCCGTGAGGTCGTTGTCGTACGCGCTCAGCTCCCACAGGTCGGGTGGGAGGTCGGGGAACTCGGTCAGCCCTTGGCCGTCCAGGTCGAGGGTCCGCATCGGGACACCCTAGGTGCTCGCTCAGAGCGAACGCCCATCGGAAACAATCCCCGGCTCTACTTGGTTGAGCCAGTCAGACTCAACTTTGGAGGGTGAACTGATGGGCAGGACTCTGGCTCTTCCGGTGTTGCCCCTCGACGACGTGGTCGTGCTCCCCGGCATGGTCGTCCCCATCCGGCTTTCCGGTGCGGACGCCAACGCCGAGGCCCGCGCCGCCGTCGAGGCCGCCACCGCCGCCGCCGAGAGCGGGACCAAGGCGCAGCTGCTGCTGGTCCCGAGGCTGGACGGCAAGTACGCCAAGGTCGGCACGCTGGCCGTGATCGAGCAGGTCGGCAGGCTGTCCGGCGGCGAGCGCGCGGCCGTGGTGCGCGGCACCGAGCGGGTGCGCATCGGCACCGGCACGACCGGGCCGGGCGCGGCGCTGTGGGTCGAGGCGACCGTCGCCGACATCCCAGCCTCCGACGAGCACACCGCCGAGCTGGTCCGCGAGTACCGCGGGCTGGTCACCACGATCCTCCAGCAGCGCGGCGCGTGGCAGGTCGTCGACTCCGTGCAGCAGGTCGACGAGCCGTCGGCCCTCGCGGACCTCGCGGGCTACGCCTCGTACGTGACCGAGGAGCAGAAGGTCTGGCTGCTGGAGACGAACGACGTCAACGCGCGGCTGGAGAAGCTGCTCGTGTGGGGTCGCGAGTACCTGGCGGAGCTGGACGTCGCCGAGACGATCCGCAAGGACGTCAAGGAGGGCATGGAGAAGCAGCAGCGGGAGTTCCTGCTGCGCCAGCAGCTGGCCGCGATCCGCAAGGAGCTGGCCGAGCTGGACGGCAAGCCCGCGACGGAGGAGCAGGACTACCGGGCCCGCGTAGAGGGCGCCGACCTGCCCGAGCACGTCCGCAAGGCCGCGCTCGCCGAGGTCGACAAGCTGGAGCGCACGTCCGACCAGTCCCCCGAGGTCGGGTGGATCCGGACGTGGCTGGACACGGTGTTGGAGCTGCCGTGGAACGAGCGCACCGACGACGCCTACGACATCCTGGGCGCGCGCGCCGTGCTGGACGCGGACCACTCCGGGCTGGACGACGTGAAGGAGCGGATCACCGAGTACCTGGCGGTGCGCCGCAGGCGGACCGACCGCGGCATGGGCGTCGTGGGCGGCCGTCGCAGCGGGGCCGTGCTGGCCCTCGTGGGTCCTCCCGGCGTCGGCAAGACGTCGCTGGGCGAGTCCGTCGCACGGGCCATGGGCCGCAAGTTCGTCCGCGTGGCGCTGGGCGGCGTGCGCGACGAGGCCGAGATCCGCGGCCACCGGCGCACGTACGTCGGCGCGCTGCCCGGCCGGATCGTCCGCGCCATCACCGAGGCGGGCACGATGAACCCCGTCGTGCTGCTGGACGAGATCGACAAGGTCGGCTCGGACTACCGCGGCGACCCGACGGCCGCGCTGCTGGAGGTGCTGGACCCGGCGCAGAACCACACGTTCCGCGACCACTACCTGGAGGTCGACCTCGACCTGTCGGACGTGGTGTTCCTGGCCACGGCGAACGTGCTCGACACGATCCCGGCGCCGCTGCTCGACCGCATGGAACTCGTGCAGCTCGACGGCTACACCGAGGACGAGAAGGTCACGATCGCCCGCGACCACCTGCTGCCCCGGCAGCTGGAGAAGGCCGGCCTGACGCCCGAGGAGGTCACGATCTCCGAGGACTCGCTGCGCAAGCTGGCGGGCGAGTACACCCGTGAAGCCGGTGTGCGGCAACTGGAACGCGGCCTCGCGCGCATCCTGCGCAAGGTCACGGCCAAGGTCGCGATGGACGAGGACATCCTGCCCGTCGGCGTGGACGTTCCCGACCTGCGCGGCTACCTCGGCAAGCCCAAGCACACGCCGGAATCCGCCGAGCGCACCTCGGTTCCCGGTGTGGCAACGGGTCTGGCCGTGACGGGCGCCGGCGGCGACGTGCTGTTCATCGAGGCCTCGTTGGCGGCCAAGGACTCCGGCGCGAGCGGCGTCACGTTGACGGGGCAGCTCGGCGACGTGATGAAGGAGTCGGCGCAGATCGCGCTGTCCTACCTGCGGTCGCACGACGAGGAGTTCGGGTTCGGCGTCGGCGCGCTGGCCGAACGGGGCGTGCACATCCACGTCCCCGCGGGCGCGGTGCCGAAGGACGGCCCGAGCGCGGGCGTGACCATGACGACCGCGCTGGCGTCCCTGCTGTCGGGCCGACCCGTTCGCTCCGACGTGGCGATGACCGGCGAGGTGTCGCTGACCGGCCGCGTGCTGCCGATCGGCGGCGTCAAGCAGAAGCTGCTGGCCGCCCACCGGGCGGGCATCACGACCGTGCTGCTCCCGGCGCGCAACGAGCCCGACCTGGACGACGTGCCCGCGTCGGTCCGCGAGGCGCTGACCGTGCACCTGGTCGCGGACGTCCGCGAGGTGCTGGTCCACGCCCTGGAGCCCGCCTCGTCGGCGGTGACCGCCGCGGCGTAGCCGTCGCCAGGACGTGAAAGGGCCCCCGCTCGGTGATCGAGCGAGGGCCCTTCCTCGTGCGGCGCCTAAGAACTAGACGCCGATGTCGATGACGACGCGCGTCGGGTTCTCCAACACGGTCACCGTCTGCCAGGTGGCCCGCCGGTACCCGAGCCCCACCGTCAGCTGCCCCTCGAAGTCACCGGTGATCGCGAACCCCTGCACGTTCGCCAGCTGCGGGGTCGTGAACTTCCGCGGCCCGGTGTACGTCGGGTTGCCGTTGTCGTCGTGAGCGGCCCCCGGCCACGCCACGACCTGGTAGAAGAACGTCCCCGGCAGGTCGACCGGCTTGCCGGACCCGTCGTAGACCAGCTCCGGCACGACCTGCGCGAACGGGATCGTCGGCTTCGGCCCGGTGAAGTCCAACACGATCCGGTCGTACGTGGCGTGCGCCCCGACCCGGACGTTCGTGAGCAACGGCGTGCTCGGCGCCGCCGACGCGGTCGACACCATCGTCAGCACAGCGGTGAACACGGCGAACAAGACCGCGACCGCGCGCAAGCGAGTGTTCATGGCTACCCCTCCCCAAGTTGGCCAAAAGCGCTCCGCCCCGAGAAGCGCCCACCCATTAGAGACGCCCGACCACCCCCGCGGGTTGCGAACGGCGGAAACTGCGCCGCCCTGGTGGTCGCACTAGGCTCGGAATCCCGAAGATCACCCCCTGGAGGACTCCATGAGCCTTGAGCGTCCCGCCGCTCCCGACCCGTACTCGCTGCTGCCCGCGGTGGACTCGTTCAGCGTGACGTCGACCGACGTCCGCGACGGCGAGGCGCTGGACCAGGCGCAGGTGTTCGCGGGTGGCAACACGTCGCCGCAGTTGAGCTGGTCCGGGTTTCCCGAGGGCACGAAGAGCTTCACCGTGACGTGCTTCGACCCGGACGCGCCGACGCCGTCGGGGTTCTGGCACTGGGTGGCGGTGAACCTGCCCGCGTCCGTGACCGAGCTGGCCGCCGGTGCGGGTGAGAAGGACGGCACGCTGCCCGGTGACGCGTTCCACGTGCGGTCCGACTACGGCACCCGCGCGTTCGGCGGCGCGGCCCCGCCGGAGGGCGACCCGGCGCACCGGTACTACTTCGTGGTGCACGCGGTGGACGTGGAGAAGCTCGACGTGGACGGGGACGCCTCGCCCGCCGTCGTGAGCTTCAACCTGGCGTTCCACACGCTCGCGCGGGCGATCATTACGCCGGTCTTTCAGCAGACCTGAGCGGGAATCGCACGGCCGTCCTGCCCGTTTGAGAGAGTGGCACCCTCACCTACCAGGCAGGACGGCATCGTGCGGCACTTCGACCTCGTCATCATCGGCAGCGGCTCCGGGAACTCGATCCCCGACGAGCGGTTCGCGGACCAGCAGATCGCGATCGTCGAGAAGGGCGTGTTCGGCGGGACGTGCCTCAACGTCGGCTGCATCCCGACGAAGATGTTCGTGCACACCGCCGACGTGGCCTCGACCCCTCGCGGAGCGGCGAGGTTCGGCGTGGACGAGCACCTGGACGGCGTGCGCTGGCCGGACGTGCGGGACCGGATCTTCGGCCGCATCGACCCCATCTCGGCAGGCGGGCTGCGCTGGCGGGCCGAGGGCAACCCCAACACGACCGTCTACCAGGGCACCGCGAAGTTCGTCGGCCCGAAGACGCTGGACACCGGCACCGGCGAGGTCATCACCGCCGACCGGTTCGCCATCGGCGCGGGCAGCAGGCCGGTCATCCCGGACGTCGTGGACCTCGACACCGTCGACTACCACACCAGCGACACGATCATGCGGCTCGACGAGCTGCCCGAGAGCATGGTCATCCTCGGCAGCGGGTTCGTCGCGGCCGAGTTCGCGCACGTGTTCTCGTCGTTCGGCGTGAAGGTCACCCTCATCGCGCGCTCGAACATGCTGCTGCGCCACGAGGACCACGAGATCGCCGAGCGCTTCACGGAGATCGCCGCCGAGAAGTGGGACGTCCGGTTGCAGCGCAAGACCGTGCGCGCCGAACGCACCGACACCGGCCTCCGCCTGCACCTGGAGGGCCCGGACGGGGCCGAGGTCGTCGAGGCCGACACGCTGCTCGTCGCCGTCGGCCGCACCCCGAACTCCGACCTGCTCGACCTCGCGCAGACCGGCGTGACCACCCACCCGGACGGCCGGATCGTCGTCGACGAGTTCCAGAAGACCGTGGTGGACGGCATCTACGCGTTCGGCGACATCAGCTCCGAGCACCAGCTCAAGCACGTCGCGAACCACGAGGGCCGCGTCGTCCAGCACAACCTGCTGCACCCGGACGCGCCGAAGGCGTCGGACCACCGGTACGTGCCGTCGGCGGTGTTCTCGTCGCCGCAGATCGCGTCCGTCGGCCTCACCGAGGAGCAGGCGGTCGAGCAGGGCGTGGCGTACGTGAAGGGCAGCCAGGCCTACGCGTCGATCGCCTACGGCTGGGCCATGGAGGACCAGACCGGCTTCGCCAAGGTCCTCGCCGACCCGAAGACCGGCAAGATCCTCGGCGCGCACATCATCGGCCCGCAGGCCCCGACCGTGATCCAGCCCCTCATCCAGGCCATGAGCTTCGGCCTGGACGCCCGCTCGATGGCGAAGGGCCAGTACTGGATCCACCCGGCCATGCCGGAACTCGTCGAGAACGCCCTGCTCAACCTGCCGCTCGAGGACTGAGTCAGACGGTGCGGGGACGGCCCGCGATGGAGCCGAGCACGGTCAGCGCCACGACCATGCCCGCCAGCAGCGCCATCGAGGCCGTCCACGCGCCCGTCGAGTCGCGCAGCAGGCCGAACGTGAACGGGCCCGTGCCCGCCAGCAGGTAGCCGATGCTCTGGGTCATCGCCGACAGCCTGGCCGTGTCGGCCGTGGTCGACGTGCGCAGCGACACCATCACGATCGCCAGCGGGAACATCCCGCCCATGCCCAGGCCCACCAGCAGCACCCACAGGCCGGGTGCGGCGCCCGGTGCGAACGCCAGGCCCAGCACGCCGGACAGGGACAGCAGGCCGAGCACGATCACCATGCCGGTCTGCGACGGCCAGCGGGCGGCCAGCGGCGGGACGATCAGGCTGACCGGGACGCCGAGGACGACGGTGATGGCGAGCAGCAGGCCCGCCGTGGTGCGGTCGACGCCCGCGTCGCCCAGGATCGCGGGCAGCCAGCCCATCACCGTGTACGCGAGCATCGCCTGAAGCCCGAAGAACACCGTCATCACCCACGCCAGCGGCACGCGCAGCAGCGACCGGCCCGCGGGGGCGCCCGTCACGCGGCCCGCGACGCGGCGGGACCCGGCCAGCCACAGCACCAGCGCCGCCAGCGACAGCAGCGCCCACGCGCCGACCGCCGCCCGCCACGAGCCGAGGAACGCCTCCAGCGGCGGGGTCAGCGCGGCGCCCATGGCCGCGCCCGCCGCGAGGGCCGCGGTGTAGACACCCGTGACGAGGCCGAGTTTCGTGGGGAACGAGTCCTTGACCACCACGGGGATGAGGACGTTGCAGAGGGCGATGCCCGCGCACGCCACGAACGTGCCGCCGAGCACCACGAACGGGCCGTCCACCACGCGCAGGACCAGCCCGACCGTGAGCAGCAGCAGCGCCGCTCCGACGGCTCGTTTGAGGCCCAGGCGGCGGCCGATCCACGGGGCGGCGAACGCGGCGCCGCCGAAGCACAGGGTGGGAACGGCCGTGAGGAGGCTCGTCCACCCCGCCGACACGCCGAGACCCGCTCTGACGTCGCCCAGGACCGACGCGAGGCTCGTGACAGCCGGTCGCAGGTTGGCTGCCGCGAGAGTGACGCCCGCCGCCAAGAGGATGCCCCCCGTGACAGCCACTTGTCGGTGTCGTCCTACGGGTTCGACCACTCCGTGTGCTTGAACCGTCGCGGAAACACCACGATCGGTGGCAGTGTTATCACTCGACGGTATCGATCGCGGAATCGTCACCCGACTACTGTCCCAGACATGGGATGTTCGGATGAAAGGACTTTGCTGTGCCATTGGCCACTACCCGGCGGGCCGGCCTCGTCGATCAGGTGATCGACCAGATGAGAGGGGCCATCAGCAGCGGCGAATGGCCCGTGGGCCGCCGCATCCCGCCGGAACCGGAACTGGTCCAGGCCCTGGGGGTCGGCCGCAACACCGTGCGCGAGGCCGTCCGGGCGCTGTCCCACGCGGGACTGCTGGAGGTCCGGCAGGGCGACGGCACGTTCGTGCGCGCCACGAGCGAGATCTCCGGCGCGGTGCGCAGGCTGTGCGGCAACGAACTGCGCGAGGTGCTCCAGGTGCGCCGGACGCTCGAGGTCGAGGGCGCGCGGTTGGCCGCGTCGCACCGCACGGAGGACGACCTGCGCAAGCTGACCGCGCTGCTCGCCGAGCGGGACGCGGCCATGGCCGCCAAGGACTGGGAGCGGATGATCGAGCACGACGCCGCCTTCCACGGACTGCTCGTCCAAGCGTCGCACAACACGCTGCTCGCCGAGCTATACCGCGGCTTGAACGAAACCGTCCGCGCGAGCATCACGGCCACGGTGGACGAGGACCTCGACCCGCCGGTGTCGCACATGGGCCTGCTGGACGCCGTGCGGGACCGGGACCCCATTCGCGCCGCCGCCGAGGCAAGCGGTTTCCTGGAGGACATCCTGCAACGCCACGGCTACTGACATCACGGACTGAAAGCGTCCGCGATCCCTCCTATGGTGGAACCCATGGAGCCCTATCGGATCGAGATCCCGGAGTCCCAGCTCGACGACCTCCGCGCCCGGCTCGCGAACACCCGCTGGCCCGCCGAACCCGAGGGCACGGGGTGGTCCGACGGCGTGCCCGTCGCGTACCTGCGCGACCTCGTCGAGCACTGGCGCACGCGGTACGACTGGCGGGCCTGGGAAGCGCGGCTCAACGCGTTCCCCCAGTTCACGACGACCATCGACGGCGCGAACGTCCACTTCCTGCACGTCCGCTCCGCGAACGAGGACGCGCTGCCGCTGGTCCTGACCCACGGCTGGCCCGGTTCGGTCGTGGAGTTCCTGGACGTGGTCGAGCCGCTGTCGCGGGACTTCCACCTGGTGATCCCGTCCATGCCCGGCTACGGCTTCTCCGGTCCCACCCCCGACACCGGCTGGAACGTGCCCCGCATCGCGGCGGCGTGGGCCGAGCTGATGGCCCGGCTGGGCTACGACCGCTACGGCGCGCAGGGCGGCGACTGGGGCTCCGCCGTGTCGCGCGAACTCGGGATCCTCGACGCCGAGCACGTGGTCGGCGTGCACCTGAACATGCTGGTCACCCGTCCCGACGACGACCTGACCGGCCTGACCGACGACGACCGCGCGCGGCTCGGGCGCCTCAAGCGGTTCGCCGACGACGGGTCCGGCTACCAGCGGATCCAGGGCACGCGCCCGCAGACGCTGGCGTACGGGCTGACCGACTCCCCGGTCGGGCAGCTCGCCTGGATCGTGGAGAAGTTCAAGGAGTGGACCGATTCCACGGACGTACCGGAGGACGCCGTCGACCGCGACCACCTGCTCACCAACGTGATGGTCTACTGGCTCACCGGCACCGCGGGGTCGTCCGCCCGGCTGTACAAGGAGGCCGTGAAGTCCTGGGGCGCGGTCAAGCCGTCGACCACCCCGACCGGCGTGGCCCTGTTCCCCGGCGAGATCGCCCTGCCGGTGCGGTCGATCGCCGAGAAGACCAACACCATCGTGCGGTGGACCGAGTTCGACCGGGGCGGCCACTTCGCCGCCATGGAGGAACCCGACCTGCTCGCCGCCGACGTCCGCACGTTCTTCGGAGACCTCAAGTGAAGCCGTTCCGCATCGACGTTCCCCAGGAGCAGCTCGACGACCTCGCCGCGCGCCTGGCCAACACCCGCTGGCCCGCCCAGCCCGCCGGGTCGGGCTGGGCCGACGGCGTGCCGGTCGACTACCTGCGCGAGCTGGTCGAGCACTGGCGCACGCGCTACGACTGGCGCGCCTGGGAGGCGCGGCTCAACGCCCTCCCGCAGTTCACCACGACCATCGACGGCACGACCGTCCACTTCGCGCACGTCAAGTCCCCCAACGAGAACGCGCTGCCGTTGATCCTCGTCCACGGCTGGCCGGGCTCGTTCGTGGAGTTCCTGGAGGTGGTCGAACCGCTGTCGCGCGACTTCCACCTCGTCATCCCGTCCATGCCCGGCTACGGCTTCTCCGGGCCTCAGCCGGACACCGGCTGGACGACCAAGCGCATCGCGGCCGCGTTCGCCGAGCTGATGGCGCAACTCGGCTACGACCGCTACGGGGCGCAGGGCGGCGACTGGGGCGCGACGATCGCCCGGCGGCTGGGCGTGCTGGACGCCGAGCACGTCGTCGGCGTGCACGTGAACTTCCTGCTGGCGAACCCGCCCGCCGACCGGTCTGCGCTGTCCGACGACGACAACGACCGGCTGGACGACCTCGCGCGCTTCGCCGCCGACGGGTCCGGGTACCGGGCGATCCAGGCCACCCGGCCGCAAACGCTCGCGTACGGGCTGACCGACTCCCCGGTCGGGCAACTCGCGTGGATCGTGGAGAAGTTCAAGGAGTGGACGGACTCGGAGAAGCTGCCGGAGGAGGCCGTCGACCGGGACCACCTGCTCACCAACGTGATGATCTACTGGCTCACCGGCACCGCGGGCTCGTCCGCGCGGCTGTACAAGGAGTCCCCGAACCGGTTCCAGGACCGTTCGACCACGCCCACCGCGGTCGCCGTGTTCCCGGCGGAGATCGCCCGGTCGGTGCGGGCGCTGGTCGAGAAGCACACGACCGTGGTGCGGTGGACCGAGTTCGACCGGGGTGGCCACTTCGCCGCGCTGGAGGAGCCGGACCTGCTCGCCGAGGACGTCCGCGCGTTCTTCCAGAGCTTGTAGATGCTGGACAACCGCACGCTCAACCGCACCACGCTGGCCAGGCAGATGCTGCTGGAACGGCACGACCTGGAGCCCGAGCAGGCGATCGAGCGCCTGGTCGGGCTCCAGGCCCAGGCCACGGCGTCGCCGTACGTCGCCCTGTGGTCGCGGCTGGCGGACTTCGACGCCCATCGGGTCGGCACGATGCTGGTGGACCGCACAGCGGTCCGCACGACCCTCATGCGCGGCACGCTGCACCTCGTGACGGCCCGCGACTGCGTGCGGCTGCGGCCCGTGCTCCAGGCGATGCTGACCCGCACCACGACCGCCGGGCGCGTCCCGACGGGCGTGGTCTTGGCGGATCTGGTGGCCATCGCGAAACCGCTGCTCGACGCCGCGCCGATGACCAACGCCCAACTCGTGGCCGCGGTGACCGAGAGGTGGCCGGACCACGGGGTCAGCGGCCTGGGCACGGTGCTCCAGTCCCTGCTGCCGATGGTGCAGGTGCCGCCGCGCGGGGTGTTCGGCCGCAGCGGATCACCGCTCAACGCCGCCGCGTCCACGTGGCTGGGCAAGGACATCCCGGACGCGGCCCCAGCGGACGACGCCGTGCTCCGCTACCTGGCCGCGTTCGGGCCGGCGACGGTCGCGGACGTGGCGGCGTGGTCGAGGCTGACGGGCCTGCGCGCAGTCGTGGACCGGCTGGACCTGGTGCGGTACCGCGACGAGGCGGGCCGGGAACTCCTGGACGTCCCGGACGGCGTCCTCACCGACCCGGAAACCCCCGCACCGCCCCGTTTCCTGCCGGACTTCGACAACGTCCTGCTGTCCCACGCCGACCGCACGCGAATCATGACCGACGAACACCGGAAGCTGTGGGGCGGCGTCCTGAACGGCGTGTTCCCACCCAGCTTCCTGCTCGACGGCTACCTCAGCGGGACCTGGAAGGCCGACAAGGGCGTCCTGTCCATCACGCCGTACCGGAAGGTGTCTAAAAGGGACCAGAGCGCGTTGACTCGGGAAGGCTTGAAACTGCTGGACTTCCTCGCGCCCGGCAAGGACCACGACGTGCGGTTCACGTGCTGACCGTTCCCCCGGCGTTCGCCGAGGCGACGGTCGTGCGCGAAGGCGACGCAGGCAGCACGTGGATCGGCGAACTCCCCGCGCTGGTCGAGGAATTCCTGGAACGCTGGTCCTGCACGGTGTCCGGGCCTCCCGCGCACGGCTCTGTCGGCGTGGTGCTCCCGGTCGTCCGCGCGGACGGGTCGGACGCGGTGCTCAAGCTGTCGTTCCCGCTGGCCGTCAACGCCGCGGAACCTGTCGTGCTGACGGCGTGGAACGGCGACGGCGCGGCCCGACTGCTGGACCGCGCCGACGACCGGTACGCGATGCTCCTCGAACGCCTGTCCCCGTTGGGGGACGAGGTCCCCGACCCGTTCACCGCCGTGGGACGGCTCGCCCGCCGCTTGGCCGTCCCCGCACCGCCCGGCCTGCCCTCGCTGGCCGAGCGAGCGCTCCAGTGGGTGGACGAGGTGCCCGCGCACGCCGCTCGCCTCGGGAACCCGTTGGGGCGCAAGGTGGTGGATGCCGCCGTGGCCAACGCGCGGGAGATGGCGGCTGACGACCCCGCCGTCCTGGTGCACGGCGACCTGCACTTCGGAAACCTGCTGCGCCGCGACGGCGACCTGACCGCCGTGGACCCGAACGGTTTCGTCGGCGACCCGGCCTACGACTTCCTGCCGCTGCTGCGCGGCGAGTGGTATGCCCGGCCCCCGGACGTGGAGCGGGCGATCGCCGAGTTCGCCGACGCGGCCGAGGTCGACCGCGAGCGGGTCCGGCGCTGGGCGCAGGCGCGGGCGGCCGAGTCGGCGTTGTGGTCACGAGACCTCGGCGAGCCCTCCTGGGTCACCGACGTGGTCGACGCGATCGCCGGCGACCTCGCCTGACGCCGTGCTGCGGTGCTCCCAGCCGCTGCGGAGCGCCGCCAGCGTGGCCGTGATCGCGGGGCGTCTGCTGGCCGTCGCGCGCCACACCGCGAACAGCCGTCGCGTTGGTGTGGGGTGCAGGGCCACGGCTCGGACGGTCGGTGGGAGGGGGCCGCGGCCGAGGCGGGGGAGCAGGCCGACGCCGATGCCCTGGGACAGCAGGGCGATCTGGGTCTCGTACTCGCCGACGCGGTGGGCGAGGTCCGGTTCCATGCCCGCCGCGCGGAACGTCTTCACCAGCCAGTCGTGGCAGATCGTGCCCTCGGGCTGGCAGATCCACCGCTGGTCCGCCAGGTCCTCGGGCACCAGGAACGGGCGGTCGGCCAACGGGTGCCCGGCGGGCAGCAGGACGTCCGCGACGTCCTGGCCGAGGGTGCTGCGGGAAAGGGACTCGGGGATGGCCAGCGGGGCGTTGTCCCAGTCGTGGGTGACGGCCAGGTCCAGTTCGCCGCGCGCCACGGCCTCCAGCGCGAGCGGCGGGTCCAGTTCGACCGTGCGGACGTCCAGCGCCGGGTGGTGGGCGATCAGGTCGGCCAGGACGATCGGCAGCAGGCCGCGCGCGGCCGTGGCGAAGGAGCCGATGGTCAACGTGCCGACGGCGGCCCCGCGCTGCTCCTCCAGGGTCACCTCGGCCTCCTCGACCAGCGCCAGCACCTGCGCGGCGGTGGCCGCGAGACCGAAGGCGGCGTCGGTGAGCGTGACGCCCCGGCCACGGCGTTCCAGCAGCGTGGTGCGGGTCTCGCGTTCGAGTTTGGCGATCTGCTGCGACACCGCGGACGGCGTGAAACCCAGCACGGAGGCGGCCGCGCCGACCGATCCGTGAGTGGCGACGGCGTGCAGCGCGCGGAGCCTGCCGAGATCCATCATGTAGCAATGCTAAACCCTTGAGTGAAGGAGATATCGCTAGTGCTTAACGGTTGATCCCCCCAGACTCGAAGGAGTGAAACCACGGCACGCCGCTCTCGCGGTCCTCGTCGCGGCCATCTGGGGCGTCAACTTCGTCGCCATCAAGATCGGCCTGCAGAACTTCCCGCCCCTGCTGTTCTCCGGGCTGCGCTTCCTCGTCGCGGCCGTCCCCGCCCTCTTCTTCGTCGGCAAGCCCAAGGTCGCGTGGAAGTGGGTCGTCGCGGTCGGCCTGGTCCTCGGCGTCGCGAAGTTCGGCTTCGTGTTCACCGGCATGTACGCCGGAATGCCCGCTGGCCTGTCGTCGCTGGTGCTCCAGAGCCAGGCGATCTTCACGGTCGTGTTCGCCGCCGTGCTGCTGCGCGAACGCCCGCGCCGCACGCAGCTCGTCGGCATCGGCGTCGCCTCCGTCGGGATCGTGGTGATCGCGCTCGACTACGGCGTCGGCAGCCCGTTGAGCGCGTTCCTGCTGGTCATCGCCGGTGCGGCCTGCTGGGGCCTGGCCAACGTGATCACCCGTCGCGCACAGTCGCCGGACGCGCTCAACTTCATCGTGTGGGTCAGCGCGGTGGCGGTGCTGCCGCTGTTCGGGCTGTCGCTGCTGATGGAGGGCGTGGACCGCGACCTGGCCGCGCTGGAGGCGTTCGACTGGTCGGGCGCGGCGACGCTCGGGTTCGTGGCGTGGATCTCGACGCTGCTCGGGTTCGGCCTGTGGGGTCATCTGCTGCGCGAGTACGACGCGAGCACCGTGGCGCCGTTCTCGCTGCTCGTGCCGGTCGCGGGGATGCTGTCCGCATGGCTCGTCCTCGGCGAGGAGCTGACCGTCCTGCGCTGCACGGCCGCGCTGCTGGTGATCGCGGGCATGGCGAGCACGGCGATCAGGCCGTCAGCCGGGCGCTCCGGGCGGGACGAACGGCAACCCGTCGGGAGCGCCGTGGGCGAGCAGGTCTAGCAGGGCCGCGGTGTCCAGGTGGTCCGCGACCAGGTCGCCGAGCAGGTCGAGCTGGGCGGCGCGCGCGGCGGCGAAGTCCACGTCCGCGGCGGGCTTGAACCCGTCGCGGCCCGCCCGCTCGGCGGCCCAGCGCAGGAACGCCCGGCGGAACGCGTCGTTCTCCAGCAGCCCGTGCCAGTGCGTGCCCGCGATCCCCTCGACCAGAACGCCCTCACCGGTGCCGTCCGGCAGCGTGACGAGGGTGTCGAGGTCACCGCGCCGCACGACCTGCCCGTGGTGGATCTCGTACCCGCCGACCGGCTCGCCGAACGCCGTGCCGGTCGGCCGCCGCAGCGTCTTGGCGGCCTCGAAGCGGACGTCGACGTCCAGCAGCCCCAACCCCTCCACGACGCCCGCCCGCGACTCCACGGCGTCCTCGATGCGCGTGCCGAGCATCTGGAACCCGCCGCACACCCCGAGCACCGGCAGGCCGCGCCGGGCGTGCGCGGTGATCGCGTCGGCCAGCCCGGTCTCGCGCAGCCACGCCAGGTCGGTCACGGTGGCCTTGGAACCGGGCAGCACCACCAGGTCCGCGTCCGCGATCCGCGACGGCTCGGTGACGAACCGGACCGACACGCCCGGTTCGCACGCCAGCGCCTCCACGTCCGTGGCGTTGGAGATCCGCGGCAGCCGCACGACGGCGACGCGCAACCACTGCTCGCCCACCGGCGGCTTCGGCCTGCCGATCACGCCGTCCGCGGTGTAGGACAACGAGTCCTCGGCGTCGAGCCACAGGTCCTCGCGCCACGGCAGCACGCCGTGCACGGGTCGGCCGGTGAGCCGTTCGATCTGCCGCAGACCGGGTTCGAGCAGCGCGGGGTCGCCGCGGAACTTGTTGACCACGAACCCGGAGACGAGCGCCTGGTCGGCCGGGTCGAGCAGCGCGAGCGTGCCGAACAGGTGCGCGAAGACGCCGCCGCGGTCGATGTCGCCGACCACCAGCACCGGCAGGTCCGCCGCCCGCGCGAGGCCCATGTTCGCGATGTCGTTGGCGCGCAGGTTGATCTCGGTCGGCGATCCCGCGCCCTCGCAGACGACGACCTGGAAGTCACTCCGGAGGGAGTCCAAAGTGGACAGGACGGTGCGGAACAGCTCCGCCTTGCGCTCCCGGTACGACAAAGCGGACACCTCGCCCATCGCGCGGCCCAGCACGACCACCTGCGACGTGCGGTCGCCGCCGGGCTTGAGCAGCACGGGGTTGAACCTCACGCTCGGCTCCAGCCCGCACGCGGCGGCCTGCACGGCCTGCGCGCGACCGATCTCGCCGCCCTCGAGCGTGACCACGGAGTTGTTCGACATGTTCTGGGCCTTGAACGGCGCCACGCGCACGCCGCGCCGGGCCAGCCACCGGCAGATCCCGGTCACCAGGACGCTCTTGCCCGCGTCCGACGTGGTCCCCGCCACCAGCAGCGCACCCGCCACGACCGCACTCCCCCCGCCGACCGGTCCAGACTGACATCATTCCCCCCATGGTCGACGTTCCCGCCACCACGGTCCTGGTGCACAGCCCCTTCCTCGGACCCGCCACCCTCCGGCCGCTCGCCGACGCGCTCGCCGCGCACGGCCACCCGGTGGTGCTGCTCGACCTGCGGGTGAGCGTCAACTCGGCACCCGTGCACCAGCGGATGATCGGCGAGTTCGCCGACGCCGTCGACAACTCCGCCGTCGAGGGCGAACTGGTCCTCGTCGGCCACAGCGGCGCGGGGCCGCTGCTGCCCGCGTTCGCCGACGCCCTGGAGACCGAGGTCGACGCGCTCGTCTACCTAGACGCCGACCTGCCGACGCCCGGCAAGAGCTGGCGCGAGACGTTCCCGGCGGACCTGATGGCGCACATGCGGAAGATCTCCCGCGAGGACGTCATGCCCCGCTGGGACCGCTGGTTCCCGCCGGAGGTGCTGCCCGGCCTCATCCCGGACCCCGTGCAGCTCGCGGAGATCCTGGAGGAGGCCCCGGAGGTGCCGCTGGCGTTCCTGAAGGAGCAGCGGCCGTCCGTGCTGTGGAACGGCCCGTCCGCGTACCTGCGGCTCAGCGACCGGTACTCCGACGCCGCCGCGGCCGCCCTCGCCGACGGCTGGCCCGTCAGCGAACTGGACCTGCACCACCTGGCGGCGGCGACCCACCCGTCGCAGGTCGCCGCGGCGCTGGTGGAGCTGCTCAGCAGACTGTGAGGATCTCGGCCCCGTCGTCGGTCACCAGGATCGTGTGCTCGAACTGAGCGGTCCAGCTCTTGTCCTTGGTGGTGATGGTCCAGTCGTCGTCCCACGTGTCGTGCTCGATCCCGCCGAGGGTGATCATCGGCTCGATCGTGAACGTCATACCGGTCTCGATGACCGTCGGCACGTGGGGCGCGTCGTAGTGCAGCACGACCAGGCCGCTGTGGAACGAGCGCCCGATCCCGTGCCCGGTGAAGTCGCGCACCACGCCGTAGCCGAACCGGTTCGCGTAGGCCTCGATGACCCGCCCCACCACGTTCAGCTGACGACCGGGCTTCACGGCCTTGATGGCCCGCATCGTCGCCTCGTGCGTGCGCTCGACGAGGAGCCGGTTCTCCTCGGAGACGTTGCCCGCCAGGAAGGTGGCGTTCGTGTCGCCGTGCACGCCGCCGATGTAGGCGGTCACGTCGATGTTCACGATGTCGCCGTCCTCCACCACCGTGGAGTCCGGGATGCCGTGGCAGATGACCTCGTTCAACGAGGTGCAGCACGACTTGGGGAAACCGCGGTACCCCAACGTGGACGGGTAGGCCCCGTTGTCGCACAGGAACTCGTGCGCCACCGCGTCGATCTCGTCCGTGGTCACACCGGGCACCACGACCTTGCCCGCTTCCTGCAACGCCTGCGCGCCGAGCCGACCGGCGATCCGCATGGCCTCGATCACCTCGGGCGGCTGCACCCACGGGTCGCTGTTCTTCGTCGGGCCGGGCTTGCCCACGTACTCGGGGCGGGCTATGCGCGACGGAACGGAACGACGGGGGGACAGCTCACCTGGCTTCAGGGCGGCACGCACGGACATGCCTCCACAGTACGGCGCGGTACCGGATCGGCGTCACGTGGTCACCGACCACCTCGAACGGCCGGGAAGTCAGATCCGGTTCGTTCGCCGTCCACCGACCTCAGCCCGTTCAGCCCAACGCCCGCAGGAACTTCCCCGTCGTCTCCACCGCCGGGATGGAGGAGTTCGCGCCCAGGACCAGGGTCGCGAACGCCAGGTCGCCCTTGTAGCCCACGAACCAGCCGTGGGAGTTGACGCCGTCGCCGAACTGGGCCGTGCCGGTCTTCCCGCGCACGTCCGGGATGTCCGCCAGCAGTTGCGCCGTGCCCACCTCGACGACCTCGCGCATCATCTGGCGCACCGGGTCCAGGACGGCGGGCGGGACGGGGGCCGAGACGTGGTTGACCTTGGTCTCCGAGCCGCGCAGCAGGGTCGGCAGGGGTTGCGAGCCCTTGGCCACCGTGGCGGCCACGACGGCCATGCCGAACGGGCTGGCGAGGACCTTGCCCTGGCCGAAGCCGTCCTCCGCGCGTTCCACGACGTCGGACGCGGCGGGCACCGAGCCGGTGATCGTGGTGATCGCGGGGATGTCGAAGTCGACGCCGACGCCGAGCTTGTCGGCCGTCTTGGTGAGGGCGTCGGCGGGCAGGCCCGCGGCGATCTCGGCGAACGTGGTGTTGCAGGAGAACGCGAACGCGCTGTGCAGCGGGATGGTGCCCTTGTCGAAGTCGTGGTCGTTCGGCACGACGCGGCGGCCGTCGATGGTGGTCTTGCCGGGGCACGGGACGGCGGTGTCGGCCTGGACCTTGCCGTCCTCCAGGGCGGCCGCCGCCGTGACGATCTTGAACGTCGATCCCGGCGGGAACTGGCCGGTCAACGCGATCGCGCCCTGCGCGTCGGCGGGCTCGTTCTGCGCCACGGCCAGGATGTCGCCGGTCGACGGCTGGATCGCGACCAGCATCGTGGGCTGGGTGAGCGGTTCGACGGCGTCCTCCGCGGCGATCTGCACGGCCTTGCTGAGCCCGGACTTCACCGCCTGCGCGGGTTCCGACGGCTTCTCGAACAGGCCTTCCAGCTCGTCACCGCCCGCGGCGACGGTGTAGACGCGGAAGCCGGACCGGCCCGCGATCTGCTCCTCCACGGCCTTGCGCACGGCGGGCAGGATCTGCGAGCCGAAGTTCTTCACCGGCGGCAGCAGGCTGGTCTGGGTGCTGAACCGGACGCCGGGCAGCTCGTAGATCTGCGGTTTCACCGACTGGTAGTCGGCGTCGCGCAGCGCGGCCACCTGGTAGACCTGCCCCTCGGGCACCTTGGTCGCGCCCTCGGTGATCGACTGCTGGGTGATCCCCTTGTCGAACGGCGTCAACGCGGTGGCCAGCGCGGCCGTGACCGCGGGCAGGTCGGGCGCCTCCTTGCGGTCCAGCAGCACCGACACGACCGACTCGGGGGCCAGCAGCGGCGTGCCGTCGCGGTCCAGCACGGGTGCCAGGTTCGGCGTCAGCTCGGCGACCGCGAGGCTCTGCTGGGCCGCGAGCTTCGGGTGCAGCAGCGACGGCAGCCAGTGCACCTTCCAGTCGTCGTCCTCGCGGCGGAGCTCGACGGTGCTCTGGTAGTTCCAGACGTGGTTGTGCCCGAGGTTCCAGTCGAACGTCACGGTCGCATCGGCCGTGGTGCCCTCGCCGCCCGCGTTGCGGACCTGGTCGACCTTGACGGTCATCGACTCCGGCTTGAGCGCGCCGCGGACCTTGTCCAGCAGGCCCTTCGCCTGGCCCGGATCGTCGGTCAACGCCGCCGCGGCCTGGGTGTCGCCGCTGGAGAGGCGGGCGACGAAGTCGGACGTGACCTGGTCAGGACCCGGCCTCGACTGGAACAGCCCACAGCCGGTCACGACCAGCAGGGCGCTCAACACGACGGTCAACTGAGGGTTCACCCGCACGGCGGCAGTATGCCGCACACCGTCAAAAGAGAACCGTCGCGTATTGGCCTACCTGGGTGAACCCGATCCGCTGGTACGCGGCGCGGGCGATCTCGTTGTACCCGTTGACGTACAGGCTCGCGGTCCGCCCCAGCCCGCGGACCAGTCGGTCCGCCACCGCCGCGGTCGCCGCCGTGCCGATGCCGTGGCCACGCCGGTCCGGACGCACCCACACGCCCTGGATCTGGCCGACCTTGCTGGACAGGGCCCCGATCTCGGCCTTGAAGACGACCTCGCCGTGCTCGAACCGGGCGAACGCCCGCCCTCCCGCGATCAGCTCGGCGACGCGGGCGCGGTAGCTGGTGCCGCCGTCCTCCGCGCACGGGTCCACGCCCACCTCCTCGATGAACATCGCGATGGCGGCGGGGAGGTAGCGGTCGAGCTCGTCCGGCCGGACCGGGCGGACCAGCGGGTCCGGGTCGACGTTCGCGGTCGTGCCGAGCGCCATGAGCGGCTGGTCGTCGCGGACCTCCCTGGCGGGGCCCCAATCGGGCTGCAACTCCTGCCAGAGGCCCATCACCTGCTCGGCGGGACCCACGAGCGAGGAGCACATGCGGCCCCGGCGACGGGCCCGGTCCGCGAAGCTGCGCAGGGCCGACGGGTTGCCCCGGAGCGGGATCAGGTTGGGACCCGCGAAGCAGAGGCCGTCCACGCGGGCGCCGCGCAGCGCGCGGTGGTCGCAGGCCCAGACCTCACCGCCCAGCCGCCACGGGTCGAGACCCGCGACCTCGACGCGAGCGGCGACCATGCACGAGGCCACGGGATCGGCCTCCAACAGCCCGAGAACCTCGGGCAAATCCCGTCCGTCGAGCAGCCGCGCACCGGCCAACCTGAGCACGGCACCAGCCTGCCAGATGAACGGGGGATTGCGCTTGCCCCCGGTCGTGTGTCCTGGCCGATCGGGAGGGCCGACCTTTCCCGTGGAAAAGGCCGGCCCGATTCCCTAGCTGACGCTGACCGCGGGAACGGAACCCTCGACGGGTTCCATGTCCTCGGCGAGGCGCATGGCCTCTTCGATGAGGGTTTCCACGATCTGGTGTTCGGGAACGGTCTTGATGACCTTGCCCTTCACGAAGATCTGGCCCTTGCCGTTTCCGGAGGCGACACCGAGATCGGCTTCCCGCGCTTCACCGGGACCGTTCACGACGCAGCCCATGACGGCCACGCGCAGCGGGACCTCCATGCCCTCGAGGCCTGCGGTGACCTGCTCGGCCAACGTGTACACGTCGACCTGCGCGCGACCGCAGGAAGGGCACGACACGATTTCCAGCTTGCGCGGCCGGAGGTTCAACGACTGGAGGATCTGAATGCCCACCTTGACCTCCTCCACCGGAGGGGCCGAGAGGGACACGCGAATCGTGTCGCCGATTCCCTGGCGCAGCAGCGCGCCGAAGGCGACGGCGGACTTGATGGTGCCCTGGAACGCCGGACCGGCTTCCGTGACACCGAGGTGCAACGGGTAGTCGCACTGCTCCGCGAGGATTTCGTAAGCGCGGATCATCACGACCGGGTCGTTGTGCTTGACCGAGATCTTGATGTCGTGGAAGTCGTGCTCGGCGAACAGCGACGCCTCCCACAGGGCCGACTCCGCCAACGCCTCTGGCGTCGCCTTGCCGTGCTTGGCCATGAGGCGCGGGTCGAGCGAGCCCGCGTTCACGCCGATGCGGATCGGCGTTCCGTGGTCCTTCGCGGCGGCCGCGATCTCCTTGACCTGGTCGTCGAACTTGCGAATGTTGCCGGGATTCACCCGAACGGCCGCACAGCCCGCTTCAATGGCCGCGAAGACGTACTTCGGCTGGAAATGGATATCCGCGATGACGGGGATCTGCGACTTCGTCGCAATGGCCTTCAACGCGTCCGCGTCGTCCTGCGAGGGGCACGCCACCCGCACGATGTCGCAGCCGGACGCGGTGAGTTCCGCGATCTGCTGCAACGTCGCGTTGACGTCCGAGGTCAGGGTGGTGGTCATGGACTGCACGGACACCGGGAACTCGCTGCCCACGCCTACCGAACCCACCATGAGTTGCCGGGTCTTTCGACGATCGGACAACACCGGCGGCGGCAATGCCGGCATACCGAGCATTACGCCGTCACTCATGGAATAGCACCTCTCACTAGGGAAGTCTGATCGGGTTGACGATGTCGGCGGTGACGGTCAACAGGGTGATACCGCCACCGATGAAGATGACGAAATAGGTGAGGGGAAGGAGGCGCAGGTAGTTCACAGGCCCACCGGCCGGCTTGCCGCGGAGCTTGCGCAGCCAGTCTCGCACCCGTTCGTAGAGGTTCACCGCAATGTGCCCACCATCGAGTGGAAGTAGCGGCAGGAGGTTGAAAACACCGACGAAGAAGTTAAGGCCGGCGAGCATCAGCAGGAAGAACTGCCAAAGGCCCTGCTCGGCCGCGTCGCCGCCGAGCCTGCTGGCCCCGACGACGCTCACCGGGGACTCCAGGTCGCGCTCGCCGCCACCGATCGCCTTGATCACCGCGGGGATCTTCTCCGGGAACCGCAGGAGGCCTTCCCACGTGTTCGCGAACATCGTGCCGGTGAACGCGGTCGCGCCGCCGACCGCCGTGAGCGGGTTGTACTCGAAGTTGGACCGCCAGCCGACGCCGATGGCCCCGACCTCGCGCTTCTCCGTCGAGCCGTCCGCCTTCTTGTACTCGCGGGTGACCTTGGGGACGTCCATGGTGACCTTGAGCTGCTCGCCGTCCCGCAGGACGGTGAACTCGGTGGGCCCGCTGCGCGCCTGGGTCTTCTCCAGCAGGTCGGTCCACGTCGGCGTCGCCTGACCGGCCACGGCGATGATCTGGTCGTCGGGCCTGATGCCCGCGGCCTTGGCGGGTGCGGGGGCGCCGGGCACGCACGCGTCCGTCGCCGGGCCGCTCTGCACGCAGTCGCTGACCGACGCGATGACCGGCTCGCCCTTGAGGTTCGGCAGGCCCATGGTCGCGGCCATCACGTAGAGCACGACGAACCCGACGATGAAGTGGGTGATCGACCCCGCGGACAGCACCACCACGCGCTTCCACGTCGCCTGCTTGTAGAAGGCGCGCGGGGCGTCCACTGGGTTCACCTCGTCCAGCGCGGTCATGCCGGTGATCTCGCAGAACCCGCCCGCGGGGATCGCCTTCAGGCCGTACTCGGTCTCGCCCTTGCGGAACGACCAGATCTTCGGCCCGAACCCGATGAAGTAGCGGGTCACCTTCATGCCGAACGCCTTGGCGGTCAGCAGGTGGCCGAACTCGTGCAGGGCGATCGAGATGCCGATGAGCAGCGCGAACAACACGATGCCCAGGATGTTGACGACCACGTTCAGTCCCTTCCAGACTCCACCGAAGTGGCCACGAGTTCCCGTGCCCGTGCGCGCGCCCAGTCCTCGGCCGCCAGCACCTCGGCGACGTCGGCGGGCTCGTGCGCCCACCCGCCCGCCTCGTCGAGCACTCGCGAGACAGTGTCCACGATGGAGGTGAAAGCCGTGTTGCCGTCGAGGAAGACGTCGACGGCCTCCTCGTTCGCCGCGTTGTAGACGGCGGGCAGGCAACCCCCCGTCGACCCCGCGTGCCGGGCCAGTTCCACCGCGGGGAAGGTCTCGCCGTCCAGCGGCTCGAACGTCCACGCCGTCGGCACTTCGAAAGTACACCGCTCGGCGGCGCCGGGGACGCGGTCCGGCCAGCCGAGGCCCAGCGCGATCGGCAGCTTCATGTCCGGCGGGCTGGCCTGGGTCAGGATCGAGCCGTCGGTGAACGCGACCATCGAGTGCACGACCGACTGCGGGTGCACGACCACGTCGATCCGGTCGTAGGGGATGCCGAACAGCAGGTGCGCCTCGATCAGCTCCAGCCCCTTGTTGATGAGGGTGGCCGAGTTGATCGTGATGACCGGGCCCATCGCCCACGTCGGGTGCGCCATCGCGTCCGCCGACGTCACGCTCGCCAGGTCGGCGCGCGTGCGGCCGCGGAACGGGCCGCCGGACGCCGTGAGGATCAACCGGTCCACCTCGTCGGCCCGGCCGCCGCGCAGGCACTGCGCCAGCGCGGAGTGCTCGGAGTCGACGGAGACCAGCTGGCCGGGCTTGGCGGCGTTGAGCACCAGGGAGCCGCCCGCGATCAGCGACTCCTTGTTCGCCAGCGCCAGCAGCGCGCCCGTGTCCAGCGCGCGCAGCGTCGGTTCCAGGCCGCGCGAGCCGGTGATGGCGTTGAGCACCACGTCGGCGGGCGTGGACTCGATGAGGTCGAGCACGGCCGAGGGGCCCGCGAAGACGCGGGGCATCCGGAACTCGCCCTTGGCGTACCCGCGGCGCTGCGCCTCGGCGTAGAGGGCGAGCGTCACGTCCTCCGCGGCCGTCGCGCGGGACACGGCGACGGCCTGGACGCCGAACGTGATGGCCTGCCGGGCCAGCGCGGCGGGGTCGGCCCCGCCCGCGGCGATGCCCGCGACGGTGAACCGGTCGGGGTTGGCGGCGACGACGTCGAGGGCCTGGGTGCCGACCGAACCGGTCGATCCGAGGAGGAGCACCGAGCGCGGAGCAGGGCTGAGCTGCGACGCCGGTCGTGTGGCTTGCGCGGAGGAGTCCATCACCGTCCATTGTTCCGGAAGCGACCTGATGAACCGCGTGGCGGTACTCAGGTAACAGAATGATAAAGCACGAGTAGGCCGGTCGGTTCCAGGGCACTCCATCCCCGAACGCCGCGGGGGACAAGCCCCATCGCGGCCCGCTGGAAGGAGAGCCCCCGTGGGCATCTTGGGCTGGATCGTCCTGGGTCTTATCGCGGGTGCCATTGCCAAGGCGATCATGCCGGGCAAGGACCCCGGCGGCATCATCATCACGATGCTGATCGGCATCGTCGGTGCCATCCTCGGCGGCTTCATCGGCCGCGCGCTGTTCAACAGCGACATCAACAGCTTCTTCGACCTGAGCACGTGGCTGCTGGCCATCCTCGGCTCGCTGATCCTGCTGGGCATCTACCGGTTGGTCACCGGTCGACGCGCACACGTCTGACCTCCCACCACGTGGAAGAGGGCCGTCCCCACAGGGGCGGCCCTCTTCGCGTTCTCAGCCCGCCAGCCCGGCGTCCCTGGCCAGCAGCGCGGCCTGCACCCGGTTGGTGAGCCCGAGCTTCGCCAGCAGCCTGCTCACGTACGTCTTCACGGTCGCCTCGCTCATGTGCAGCCGCTGGCCCACGTCGGCGTTGGACATCCCCAGCCCCAGCAGGGCCAGGACCTCGACCTCGCGCTCGGTCAGCCCCTCGACCTGCCGCTTGGCCTCCTGCCGCCGCGGCTGCCCGGCGTGCGCGACCATCCCGACCACCCGGCTCGTCACCATCGGCGACAGGTACGCCTCGCCGCTGTGCACCGCGCGCACGGCCCGCAGCAGCTCCTCCGGCGCGGAGTCCTTCAGCAGGAACCCCGCGGCCCCGTCGGACAGCGCCCGCACGATGTTGTCGTCCTCGCCGAAGGTGGTCAGCATCACCACCCGCACGGTCGGCGCGACGGACTTCAGCTCACGGGCCGCGGCGAGCCCGTCCATCCGCGGCATCCGGATGTCGAGCACGGCCACGTCGACGCGGCGCTCGAGCGCGATCCGCACCGCTTCCCGCCCGTCACCGGCCTCGGCGACCAGCTCGATGTCGTCGGCGGTGCCGAGGATGGCCTTGATGCCCGCCCTCATGAGCGGTTCGTCATCGGCGATCAAGACCCGGATCACGGTCACTCAGATCCTTTGCACGTGGGAGTTCTTCTCGACGACCTTGCCGCCCGCGAAGCAGAAGCGCAGGACCAGTTGGCCGCCCGAGGTGTAGGTCTGCTGGTCCGACAGACGGTATTCGCACACCGAGCCGGGCGGTTCGGGAGCCGACTTGTCCCGCAGGTCGCCGATCGACGCGGCCGTCCCCCCGCTCTTGAGGTGCGCCCGCACCTCGCTCTCCGGCTGGCCGAGGTACACCGAGTCGTAGAAGGACTTCTGCACCACGTTCGTCACCGGCTGGATGCCGATCCACGTGTAGCCGCCGACCACAACGAGCACCACCAGCCCGGCGGCGATGATCGACCCGACCCCGGCCCACTTGCGCACGCTGGAGCGGCCCATCGCGGACTCCGCGACCCGCACCTCGTCGCTGTCGTCGGGCTCCTCGGCGACCGTCGTGTCCTCGTACGGCAGCACGGCCGCGATCCGGAAACCCCCGGCGGGCAACGGCCCCACGTGCAGCAGCCCCCCGGCGACCCGCACCCGCTCCCCCAGGCCGATCAGCCCGACCCCCGGCCCCCCGACCACGAACCCGGCGCGCGGCGGGTTGTTGCGCACCTCGACCACCAGCGCGTCCGGCTCGTACTTCACCGTCACCTGCACGCTCGCCCCCGGCGCGTGCTTGTTCGCGTTGGTCAGCCCCTCCTGCGCCACCCGGTACGCCGCGTGGCTCACCTTCGACGGCAGCGGGCACGGCTGGCCGCCGCGCACCAGGCTGACCCGCACGCCCGCCCGCCTGGCCCCGTCGACCAGCTCGTCGATCGCCTCGACCGTGCGCCGCGCCAGGTCCTCCTCCGGCGGGTCGTCGCGCCGCAGCACCCCGATGACCCCGCGCAACTCCTCCATCCCGGTCAGGGCGGCGCTGCGCAGCACCTGCACGGCCTCGCGCTGCTTCTCCCCCAGTTCGCCGTCGAGCGCCAACGCGCCCGCGTGCACGGAGATCAGGCTCAGCCGGTGGCCCAGGCTGTCGTGCATGTCCTGGGCGATCCGGTTGCGCTCGCGCAGGCGGACCTGCCGCGTCAGCATCGCCCGCTCGCGCCGCATCCGCTCCTCGCGCTCCTGCAACGCGGCCACGAGCGCGTTGCGCTGGGCGATGTAGCGGCCGACCAGGAACGGCAGCGCGACGACCATCCCGTAGACGGTCAGCATCACGAACGACCCGAGGAACCCGCTGAGCCCCGGAACCCCGCCCTCCCACTGGAGCATGTGCAGCGCGAGCCCGACGACGGCGGTCAGCAGCGCCCGCTGCCACGACACGATCCGGTAGCCCGCCGCGTACGCCACGACCACCATCAGCGTGATGCCGCCGTTGTCCGCGCCGAACACCACCAGCAGCGCGACGAGCAACGTGGTCGCCGGGAACGTCAACCGGAGCAGGTAGAGGGCGGTGAACAGCACCACCATCCCCACCAGCGCCATCCCGGACGGGTGCTGGTCGCTCAGCCAGCCGGGCAGCAGGTCGAGCAGCAGCACCCAGACGAGCCCGAACACCTCGCAGCCGAGCCGCCACTTCGTGACGCCCCTGATCCGCTCGGCGGTGTCCCGGAGGTAGGCCGACGGCCACTCCCGGACCCCGGCGAGTTCGGGCAGGAAGCGGTGCACGACGGTGGTCACACCCCTCAACGTACGAGATCAGGGGTGGTCCTGTCGGCGGACGTTTGTCGCTTCGGCGGACGACGAAAGTTGACTCGTCGACCCGACCGGTCCCACCCGGACCCGTGTGCGAAAATCTTCGCGGAACACCGGATCAGAAGGGTCGTGGCAGCTGTGTCTTCGTCTTCGGAGCTGGACAAGCGTCCCGCTGTCGACGTCCACGACGAGCCGTCCGCCGAGTGGGGTTGGCACGGGTCGTTCCCGAAGGCCACCCGCATCGCGGGCTGGGCCTCCACGGTCGGCGTCTTCGGTCTCCTCATCGGCAACCACCACGGTCGCACCGAGAACCTGTTCCTCGTCCTCATCGGCATCGCGATGATCGCGATGCTGGTCCGCGACCAGGTCCGCAGCCGCACGTCCTGGCGCCGCTAGGACGCCGTTGGGCGGGCCCGGCCACCGGACCCGCCCCCGCGCTCACTCCACGACGGACAGCACGATCTTCCCGGTGCTGCGTCCCGCCTCACCCAGTTCGTGGGCCTTCCCGGCGTCCTCCAGCGGGAGCACGGCCTCGATCCGCACCTTGATCTTCCCGTCGGCCACGAGCCCGGCGATCTCGGTCAGCGCGGCGCCGTCCGGCTCGACGAGGAACGCCGAGGACCGTACCCCGGCCTTCGCGGCGGCCTCGGCCACCCCCTCCTGGAGCCCGCTGGGGACGGCCACCAGGATCCCGCCCGGCTTGAGCACCCCAACGGACCGGATCGCGTTGTCGCCGCCGACCAGGTCGATCACGACGTCCACGTCGGACACGACGTCCTCGAACCGCACGGCCGTGTAGTCCACGACCTCGTCGGCCCCGATGGACTTGAGGAACTCGTGCTTCCCGGCGCTGGCCGTGCCGATCACGTACGCGCCCTTGGCCTTCGCGATCTGCACCGCCAGGTGCCCGACGCCACCGGCCGCGGCGTGCACCAGCACCCGCTGCCCGGCGCTCACGTGCGCCGTGTCGACCAGCGCCTGCCACGCCGTGAGCACGGCCAGCGGCAGCGCCGCCGCCTCGACGTGGGAGATGTTGGCGGGCTTGAGCGCGAAGTGCCGGGACGGCGCGGTCACGTACTCGGCGTAGGCCGAGGCCGCGCGCGGGAACCACGGCATCCCGTAGACCTCGTCACCCGGCTTGACCGTGGTGACGCCGAACCCGACCTCCTCGACGACCCCGGACACGTCCCAGCCGAGGATGAACGGCGGGTCGCCCAGGACCCCGGCCATGCCACCGCCCGCGCGGGACTTCCAGTCGACGGGGTTGACGCCCGCGGCGTGCACCCGGACCAGGACCTCGGTCTGGATCGGGGTGGGGCGGTCGACCTCGGACACGACGAGGACTTCCGGCCCGCCGAACGTCTGCTGCGTGATTGCCTTCATGTCCACAATGGTCGGATACCTGGTACCTGTTCGCAATTAGGCACTAATTTCCTCCCTAGGTACCCCAGGGAAACTACCCGTGACGTGGTAGAACACCATCGTGGACACATCCTGCACCCCTGACGTCCGTGACGTCTACCTCAAGCAGTGCCCGTGCCGCGAGGTGCTGGACATGGTCGCGAGCAAGTGGACCGCGCTCGCGATCGGCGCGCTCGAAGACGGGCCGCAGCGGTTCGGCGAGGTGCGCCGCAAGGTCGAGGGCATCACCCAGAAGATGCTCACCCAGACCCTGCGCGCGTTGACCCGCGACGGACTGATCACCCGAACGGTGTACCCCACCGTGCCGCTGCGGGTGGAGTACGAGCTGACGCCACTCGGCCGCAGCCTGGTTGCGCCGCTCAGCGCGCTGCGGACGTGGTCGGAACAGCACATCGACCTGATCCAGACGGCCCGCGCCGACTACGACGAGACCGCCGATCTGGACCCCTCACCGGTGCGCTGATCAGGTTTTTTTCGGTCGTCTCCCACTTACTGGGAACTGTTGCGGGTATGCGCATGCGGCAGTTGACTCGCGCCATGTCCGTAACCGATGAGCTCCTCGCCAACAACGCCGCCTACGTCGCGCAGTTCAGCGGCCCGCTCCCCCTGCCGCCCGCCAAGCACATCGCGATCCTGGCGTGCATGGACGCGCGGATCGACGTCTACCGGGTGCTCGGCCTCAACGAGGGCGAGGCGCACGTCATCCGCAACGCGGGCGGCGTCGTGACCGAGGACGAGATCCGCTCGCTCGCCATCAGCCAGCGGCTGCTCGGCACGCGGGAGATCGTCCTGATCCACCACACCGACTGCGGGATGCTGACCTTCACCGACGACGAGTTCAAGCGGTCCATCCAGGACGAGGTCGGCTCCAAGCCCGCGTGGGCCGCCGAGGCGTTCAGCGACCTCGACGAGGACGTGCGCCAGTCCGTCCAGCGGATCAGGAACAGCCCGTACATCCCGGTGAAGGACTCCGTGCGCGGGTTCGTGTTCGACGTCGCGACCGGGAAGCTCGACGAGGTCGTCTAGGTCAGCACCCAGCCGTACTGGAACTCGACGGTCTGGCCCTCGCAGTCGGTGGTGACGGAGTCGAAGTGCTGGCTGCCCGTCACGCAGCGGAACAGCGGCAGCGAGGGCAGGTCGGCGGGCTTCTCCGCCAGGACGTACCCCAGCAGGCCGTACACGGTCTGGCCCTCGCAGTTCGAGGCCAGCGACGACATGCGGTCCTGCGAGTTCTTGATGGCGCACGAGTACAGGGGTTTCGTGCCGGGGTCGGCGTTGGCGAGCAGCTTGCCGATGCCGCCCTCCACGGTGAACCCGACGGGCGGCGCGACCTTCGCCGACCCGGTGTAGTGGAAGCCCGCCGCGTTGCGGAAGCGTTGCAGCGCAACGGCTTCCGGCGGTGGCTTCACCGCGGACGTGGTGGTCACCACCGGCGGATCGGGTTCCTTGGTGACGGTCACCGTGGACGGCGTGACGGACGTCGTGGGGGCGACCGATTCGCTGGAAGGCGCGCTGCTGCTCGACGTGGTCTCGGTCGACGGGGCGGTGGACGACGAGGTGGTCGGGCTCGGCGCGGGCAGCGCGTCACCGCCGTTCGTGGGCTTGAGCAGGAACACCCCGGCGAGCACGAGCGCGACGGCGACCCCCGCCACCACGAACCACTTGCGGCGCCTGGGTTTCTCCTCGACGGGCTCGTCGTCGGCCCACGGCGGCGTGTCCACCGGCTTGGTCGCGTAGGACGTGACGGGTTCGAGGTACACCGTCTCCGGCTCGCCGGGTTTGCGCAGCATCTCCCGCACCTGCGCGGCGGTCGGCCGGTTGTCGACCGCGCGGGTCAGCAGCCGCATGATCACCGCGCCCAACGGCCCGGTCCCGTGCTTCAACACCGGCGGCTCGTAGAGGACCGCGTGCATCGTCGACGCCGTCGTGTCGCGCAGGAACGGCGACCGGCCCTCGACGGCGTGGAACAGCGTCGCCCCCAACGCCCACAGGTCCGTCGCGGGCGACGGCACCTGGCCGTTGAACAGCTCCGGGGCCATGTAGCCGGGGGTGCCCATCATGCTGCCGGTGGCCGTGAGCCGCGGGTCGTCCATCGCCCGCGCGATGCCGAAGTCCGCCAGCTTCGCCCCACCGTCGGGCAGCACCATGATGTTGCTGGGCTTCACGTCCCGGTGCACGATCCCCGCCGCGTGCGCGGTTTCCAGCGCGCTGAGCACGTGCAGCCCGATCGACACCACCTGCTCGGCGGGCAGCGCGCCGCGGCGTTTCATCACGTCGGCGAGGGTGGGCGCCTCCACCAGTTCCATCACGAGGTACGTGGCGCCGTGCTCGATGATCACGTCGTACACGCCGACCACGTTCGGGCTGTTCAACCGCCCAGCGGTCCGCGCCTCGCGCAGAACCCGTTCGGCTTCGACCGGCGAGGACGTCCGCAACTCCTTGAGCGCCACCCGCCGCCCGATGATGACGTCCTCGGCCAACCAGACGACACCCATGCCCCCACGACCGAGTTCCCGCAGCGTGCGGTACCTACCCGCAACCAGCTTCGTCGACTCCGCCACGCCCGGATGCTATCCCGAGAACCATCCACGTTCGCCCATTACGCCCAACCGCAACCGATCACCGTTAGACCGTTCGCGACCCTAACGACCTCAGGCGGACTCGCGGTACACCCGTCGCGCGATCTCCTCGACCTGCTCGACCGTGAGCACGGGACTGCTCGGCTGTTCGAGCGCCTGCGTGAGCATCCGCCGAACCAACGCCGACAGGGGAATCCGCTCAGCTTCGGCACGGGCCTTGAGCGCCATCGACAGCGAAACGGGAACTCGCAACGACAGGGCTGCCTGCTCGTTCTCGACGATGTCGGCGGCGACCGCGTCCGCTTCCTCCTCGGCGAGGTCCGCGCGCGACCTGGCGTGCCTCAGCATCCGATCACGCCTCGCCGGGTCGGCCTCGTGCTCAGCGGCGTCTCGCTGCTCGGCGATCTCCTGGTTGATGCCCGCCAGCACTTCGTCACGAGTCATCGGCTCATTCATGGTGGACCTCCCCTTCCTCGCGCTTGTTCCGGTAAGCCCGCAGGTCGGCGCCGTTGGTCTTCCAAGCGTTGATCCCCGAGTGATCCACCCGATCGATGATGACCGTGATCACGAACCCGGCCGAGGGTGAGTGACCGATGAGCCGGATGTCACCCCAGTGACTCTTGGGATCCGGATCACGGGTGATCCGATGGGGATCGGCAGCCGCCTCCAACGTCCAGGCCAGATCGATGTCGGTAGCCCTCGGGTAGCGAACCGAGCGCTTACCGACGTACTCGGTGTGCGAATCGTCCCACCACAGACCAATAGTCACACACACATTGTCACACGTCTACACACAAGCGAGGACTCAGCCCTCGGCCGCCAACTGCCCGCAGGCCGCGGCGATTTCCTGGCCGCGGGTGTCGCGGACGGTGCAGGTCACGCCTTGGGCGATGACGCGGCGGACGAACTCGCGTTCCACGGGCTTCGGGGAGGCGTCCCACTTCGAGCCCGGTGTCGGGTTCAGGGGGATCAGGTTCACGTGGACCAGTGGGCCCAGGTGCCTGCGGAGGAGTTTGCCCAGCATGTCGGCGCGCCAGCCCTGGTCGTTGATGTCGCGGATCAGGGCGTACTCGATCGACACGCGGCGGCCGGTCTTGTCCGCGTAGCCGCGGGCCGCCTCCATGACCTCGGCGACCTTCCACCGGGTGTTCACCGGCACCAGCGTGTCGCGCAGTTCGTCGTCCGGCGTGTGCAGCGAGACCGCGAGCCGCACGTGCAGGCCTTCCTCGGTCATCTTGCGGATCGCGGGCACCAACCCGACCGTGGACACCGTCACCGACCGCTGCGAGATGCCCAGGCCGTCGGGGGCCGGGTCGCAGATGCGGTGGACGGCCTCGATCACGCGCTTGTAGTTCGCCAGCGGCTCGCCCATGCCCATGAACACGATGTTCGACAGCCGCCCCGGACCACCGGGGAGTTCGCCGTCGCGCATCGCGGCGGCGCCGCGGCGGACCTGGTCGACGATCTCCGCCGTCGACAGGTTGCGCTGGAGGCCGCCCTGGCCGGTGGCGCAGAACGGGCAGGCCATGCCGCAGCCCGCCTGGCTGGAGATGCACAGGGTGGCGCGGTCCGGGTAGCGCATGAGGACGCTCTCCACGAGCGTGCCGTCGTGCGCCTTGAGCAGGGTCTTGCGGGTCGTGCCGTCGTCGCAGGCCACCGAGCGGATCTCGGTGAACAGCGGCGGCATGAGTTCCGCGACCAGCGCGGCGCGCGAGGCGGCCGGGATGTCGGTCATCGCGTCCGGGTCGGACGTGAGCCTGCCGAAGTAGTGGTTCGACAGCTGCGCGGCCCGGAAGGGCTTTTCGCCCAGCGCGGCGACGGCTTCTCGACGCCCTTCGGCGGAGAGGTCGGCCAGGTGGCGCGGCGGAAGCCCGCGCTTGGGTGCGTCGAAGACGAGGGGGAGGGCAGTCATAGCACCTACCAGTGTCCCACGGCCGGGCAGGTGCTCCCGACCACTCTTCCGACTATCGCCGTTGCATCGCGATAGGTTCCGATATATCGTTAGCTCGTACCTACCGATACACCGAGCAAGGAGACAGTCAGATGCGATCCCCCTTCAGCCACGACCACCACGGTCACCGGCACCACCGCTCCGGCGGATTCGACGACCAGCGCCGCGGCTTCGGCGGCGGCTTCGGCGGCCCCCCGCCTCCCCCGTTCCCGCCGGAGGGCGAGATGCCTCCCGGCCCCTGGGGTCGGGGGCGCGGCGGCGGCAGGCGCGGCGGGCCCCACCACGGGCCCGGCGGACGGCAGCGGCGCGGCAACGTGCGCGCGGCGCTGCTCGCCCTGCTGGCCGAACGGCCCATGCACGGCTACGAGATGATCCAGGAACTCGGTCAGCGCACCGACGGCCTCTGGCGGCCGAGCCCCGGCTCGGTCTACCCGACGCTCCAGATGCTGGCCGACGAGGGCCTGGTCGCGTCCACCGAGGAAGCGGGCGGCAAGAAGCTGTTCACGCTCACCGAGGCGGGCACGGCCGAGGCCGCGAAGAGCGAGGGCGCGACCCCGTGGGAGCAGGTCAACGACGACGTGGACATCGTCTCGGCCAAGCTCCGCACGGCGTCGCGGCACCTCGGGTCCGCGATGCAGCAGATGGCGCACGCGGGCACGCGGGAACAGCAGGGCAGGGCGGTCGAGGTCCTCAACGAGGCCCGCCGCAAGATCTACGCGATCCTGGGTGAGCTGGACGTCGCCGAGGACACCGAGTAGTTACCAGCGGCCGTGCACGTGCGGCCGCACCAGTTCGTCGTAGACGGCCGTGACCTCGGCCAACGCCTCGGGTGTGAGGGGCGCGAGGTCGGCCGCCGCGACGTTGCCCTGAACCTGGTCGGCGTTGCGCGCGCCGGGGATCACGACGGTGACACCCGGCTGGTCGACGATCCAGCGCAGCGCGAACTGGGCGAGCGTGGCGCCCGCCGGTACCAGCGGGCGCAGCCGTTCGACGGCCTCCAGGCCCACCTCGAACGGCACGCCGGAGAACGTCTCGCCCTGGTCGAACGCCTCGCCGTTGCGGTTGTACGTGCGGTGGTCGTCGTCACCGAACGTCGTCGCGGCGGTGTACCGCCCGGACAGCAGGCCCGACGCCAGCGGCACCCGCGCGATGATCCCCACGCCCGCCTCGGCCGCCGCCGGGAGCACCCGCTCCAGCGGCTTGAGGCGGAAGGCGTTCAGGATGATCTGCACGCTCACCACGTTCGGCCGCGCGATGGCCAGCAGGGCCTCCTCGACCGTCTCGACGCTCACACCGTAGGCCGCGATCCGCTTGGCCTGCACCAGTTCGTCGAGGCTGTCGAACACCTCGTCGGTCGAGTACACCGGCGTCGGCGGGCAGTGCAGCTGCACCAGGTCGATGGTGTCCACGCCGAGGTTGGCGCGCGACCGGTCGTTCCACGCGAGGAAGTTCTCCCGCGAGTAGTTCTCCGGCACCTGCTCGACCCGGCGGCCCATCTTGGTCGCCACGAAGACGCCCGAGTCGTCCCGTTCCCGCAGGAACTGGCCGACGAGCTTCTCGCTGCGCCCGTCGCCGTACACGTCGGCGGTGTCGAAGAAGGTCACGCCCGCGTCGGCGGCCGCGTGGAGGAGGGCGATCCCGTCGCCCTCCACCCCCAGGCCCCACTGGCCGCCGAGCTGCCAGCAGCCCAACCCGATGACGCCGACGGGGCGTCCGATCCTGTTCGCGCTCCGGTTCTCCACGACCGAAATCCTACGGTCAGCGAGGCGTCCGGGCGTACCGGCCGAGTTCGTCGCCGGACGGCCCGGAGAACGTCAGGTCGTCGCCGCGCACGGCTTTGCCCTCGTCCCCTGGGCGGAACAGCCTGGGCAAGCGGTCGCACGTCAGGGCAGGACGAGCCCGATCGGCTTGCGGCGCACGTGCAGCCGGTAGCCGACGTCGAACGACAGCCCAGGCGTCTCGTCGATGGCCCGCTGCGCGACCGGCGCGGAGAACTCGATGCGCAGCACCGATTCCAGGTCCTCGCGCCGCTGGAACGCCCACCGCGCGGTCACGTGCCGCACGCTGAACCCGTTGGCGGCGAAGAACTCCGCCACGGCGGCCGGGTCGTAGCGGGCCTCGTCGGCGCACAGCCACGGCCCGTACGGCGGCGCGGCCCCGTCGATGTCCACGATCGCCAGCGCGCCGCCCGGACGCAGCACGCGGTCCGCCTCGCGCAGCCCCGGCTCGCAGCCGGGACCGAAGAAGTACGCCGTGCGCGCGTGCACGAGGTCGGCGCTGCCGTCCGGCAACGGCAGCCGTTGCGCGGGACCGGCGACCACGGAGGCGTTCGCGATGCCCTCGACACGGGTCTTGGCCCGCTTGACCAGCGGCGCGTACGGCTCGACCCCGGTCGCGGAGCGCGCGGTCGCGGCGAACAACGGCAGGTGGAACCCGTCACCGCAGCCGACGTCGACGACGTCCAGCCCGGCCCAGTCGCACTCCTCGCGCAACGCCGCCCAGATCGCGCCGTCGACGTCCTGCGCGCGGTTCTCGACCTGGTAGACCTCGGGCCAGTGCCAGATGTTCGGGCTCGGCAGGACGTCGGCGGGGCGAATTGCCGCCAAAGCCGCGCGCACGAATCCCTTCACCACACAGACTGTAGAGGCCGCACGCCGATCGGACGGTGCTATTCCAGCCGAACGCGGCGTAGCGTGATCAAGACAGTTGCCCAGAGGAGGCGTCCGTGTCCATCACGCCGAACTCACCCGCCCTGGCGGACCTCCACCCCGGCGCCCCCTGCTGGGTCGAACTGCCCGTGACCGACCTGGCCGCCGCCAAGGACTTCTACACCGGCCTGTTCGGCTGGGAGTACGTCGACGACGAGGGCTACGCGGTCGCCGTGCTCGACGGGGTGCCCGTCGCGGGCCTGCCCGTGGACCGCGCGCTGCCCGAGCAGTACACGGCGTGGACCCTGTTCCTGCACACGCGGCACGCCCGCGCGACGGCGGAGAAGGTGTACGCGCTGGGCGGCTCGGTGCTGCGCAACCCGAGCGTGGCCGCCGACCACACGCAGACCACGATCGTCAGCGACCCGACCGGCGGCGTGATCGGCTTCCGGCACGTGCCCGCGGACTGGCGGTTCGGCACGACGGGCCACGGCGCGTTCGCGTGGGCCGAGCTGAACACCCGTGACGGGGCCGCGGCGGACGCGTTCTTCAAGGAGCTGTGCCACTTCGACGTGATGCAGATCGGCGACGGCCACACGGTCGACTACACGGTCTGGTCCGTCGAGGGCGAGAGCGTCCTGGGCAGGCAGCGGATGGGCCGCCGCTCGTTCCCGCCTGCCGTGCCCGCGCACTGGATGATCTACCTCACCGCGTCGCCCGAGATCGGCGCGGACTCGGTCGCGAGCCGCGTGCTCGAACTGGGCGGCCAGGTAACGGTCGAGCCGTACGACACGCCGTACGGCCGCGTGACCGAGGTCCGCGACCACGCGGGCGCCACGTTCTCGGTGATGGACTCGTCCCGCGCGATCACCCTGTCGGAGGACGAGACCGGCGCGAACGTGGACGACCCGTACGACGACTGAGGTCGGCTACGGCACGAACAGGTGCAGCAGCAGCCAGCCGACCACGGCCGACGGCAGCAGCGAGTCCATGCGGTCCATCAGCCCGCCGTGACCGGGCAGCAGCGTGCCCATGTCCTTGATGCCGAGGTCCCGCTTGATGAGCGATTCGACCAGGTCACCGGCCGTGGAGCTGATCACCAGGGCGGCACCGAACAGCACGCCCTGCCACCACTGGCCCTCCAGCAGCAGGCTCACCGTGAGCGCGCCGCCGACCATGCCCGCGACGAGCGAGCCGGCGAAACCCTCCCAGGACTTCTTCGGGCTGATCGTGGGGGCCATCGGGTGCTTGCCGAACAGCACGCCAGCGATGTAGCCGCCGGTGTCCGACAGCACGACGCCGAGGATGAACGCGATCACCCGGAACGCGCCGTCCTCCGGCACGACCAGCATCACCGCGAACGAGGCGAACATCGCGACGTACGCGACCGTGAAGATCGACGCCGTGAGGTCGCGCAGGTAGCCGTCCGCACCGTCCTTCAGGCGCCACAGCATGCACGCGAGCATCGTGATCACGAACGCGCTGAGCACGCCCGCCCGCTCGTACGGCCAGGCCAGCCACACGACGGCCTGCCCGCCGACGAGCACGGGCACCAGGGCGACCTGGATGCCCGCGCTCGTCTTGAGCGCGCGGGACAGCTCGAAGATGGACACGGCCACCGCCGCCGCGACGACGGCGATGAACACCTGCCGCACGGTGAACAGGGAGACGAGGACCACGACGCCGAGCCCGACGCCGACCGCGATGGCCGACCGCAGGTCACGCCCCGCCCGTGACGGCTTCTTCCCACCGTCCGCGCTCACAGCCCGCGCGTCCTGCTCACCACCGGCTGGCACCTGTGCTCCTATCACGACTCCCACGTCACCATCAGACTTCGAGCAGCTCGGCTTCCTTGTGCTTCACGAGCTCGTCGATCTGGTGCACGTAGTTCTGCGTCACCGATTCGAGTTCCTTCTCGCCGCGAGCGCCCTCGTCCTCGCCGGACTCGCCGTCCTTCACCAGGCGCTCGATCTCTTCCTTCGCCTTGCGGCGGATGTTGCGCATGGTGATCTTGGCGTCCTCGCCCTTGGTCTTCGCGACCTTCACCATCTCCCGGCGGCGCTCCTCGGAGAGCTGCGGGATGACGACGCGGATGATCGAGCCGTCGTTGCTGGGGTTCACGCCGAGGTCGGAGTTCCGGATCGCCTTCTCGATGGCGTTGAGCTGGCTCGCGTCGTAGGGCTTGACGACCGCCATCCGCGCCTCGGGGATCGCGATGCTCGCCAACTGGTTCAGCGGGGTCGGCGAACCGTAGTAGTCCACGACGATGCGCGAGAACATGGAGGGCGAGGCGCGGCCCGTGCGGACGGCCGCGAGGTCGTCCTTCGCCACGGCCACGGCCTTTTCCATCTTCTCCTCGGCTTCGAGGAGGGTCTCGTCGATCACGGCTACTCCTTAGTGCGAGCCGGGGCAGTACTGCCTGTTCCCAGCGGGTCTAGAAGGACGGGCGACCACCGGGGGTGCTCACCAATGTTCCGATCTTCTCACCACGCACCGCCCGCGCGATGTTCCCCTCGGTGAGGAGGTTGAACACCATGATGGGCATGTTGTTGTCCATGCACAGGCTGAACGCGGTGGAGTCCGCCACGTTGAGCCCGCGTTCCAGCACTTCGCGGTGCGTGATGTTGTCGAACATCAGCGCGTCCGGGTCGATCTTGGGGTCGGCGGTGTAGATGCCGTCCACGGCCTTCGCCATGAGCACGATCTCGCAGCCGATCTCCAGCGCGCGCTGCGCGGCCGTCGTGTCGGTGGAGAAGTAGGGCATGCCCGCGCCGCCGCCGAAGATCACGACACGGCCCTTTTCGAGGTGGCGCATGGCGCGGCGGGGGATGTAGGACTCGGCGACCTGGCCCATCGTGATGGACGTCTGGACCCGCGTGTCGATGCCGTGCTCGCGCTCCAGGAAGTCCTGCAACGCCAGGCAGTTCATCACGGTGCCCAGCATGCCCATGTAGTCCGCGCGGCTGCGGTCCATGCCGCGCTGCTGGAGTTCGGCGCCGCGGAAGAAGTTCCCGCCGCCGATGACCACGGCGACCTGGGCGCCGGTGCGGACCACGGCCGCGATCTGGCGGGCGACGACGGTGACGACGTCGGGGTCGACCCCGACCTCCCCGCCGCCGAACATCTCCCCACCGAGCTTGAGCATCACGCGCTTGTAACCATCAACGTCTTCGCTCACAGGTCCTCCTCGCGGCGCTGGAAGTCTGGACACGGCGAAGGCGGGGTTGCGATGCACTGCAACCCCGCCCTCACGCGAATCAGGCCTGGCCGACCTCGAACCGGGCAAAGCGGGTAACCGCGACGCCGGCCTCGTCGAGCACTGCCTTGACGGTCTTCTTGGACTCCTTCACCGAGGACTGCTCCAGGAGCACGACGTCCTTGAAGAAGCCGTTCACGCGGCCTTCGGCGATCTTGGCGATCGCGGCTTCCGGCTTGCCCTCCTCGCGGGCGGTCTCCTCGGCGATGCGGCGCTCGTTGGCGACCACCTCTTCGGAGACGTCCTCGCGGGTGAGGTACTTCGCGCGCATGGCCGCGATCTGCTTCGCGGTGTCGGCGGCGACGGCCTCGTCGGTGCCCGTGTACTCGACGACCACGCCGATGGCGGGCGGCAGGTCCGCGGAGCGGCGGTGCAGGTAGGTGGTGACGGTGCCGTCGAACACGGCCACGTTGCCGACCTCGAGCTTCTCGGACAGCTTCGCCGAGTACTCCTCGACCACGGTGGCGACGGTCTTGCCGTCGACCTCGCTGGTCAGCAGGGTCGCGACGTCGTTGGCGCGCGAGGCCTTGGCGGCCGCGAGCACCGTGGCGGCGAACTCCTGGAAGCCGTCCGTCTTGGCCACGAAGTCGGTCTCGCACAGCACCTGGACCATCACGCCGTCCTCGGCGGTGACGAGACCGTTGGTGGCGGTGCGGCCGGCGCGCTTGCCGACGTCCTTGGCACCCTTGATGCGCAGGATCTCGACGGCCTTGTCGAAGTCGCCGTCGGTCTCCTCGAGCGCGTTCTTGCAAGCCATCATGCCCGCGGCCGTGAGCTCGCGGAGGCGCTTCACATCAGCGGCGGTGTAGTTCGCCATCGTGCGATTTCCGTTCCTTCTGCGGTCCGATGTCGGCGGTGGCCGACGTGGGTTACGCGCGAGTTGGTGCTGAACACGCCGCGCCCACGGGTCCGTGGGCGCGGCGTGCCGCTGCTATCAGGACTGGACGGGCTGCTCGGCAGGCGCCTCGGCGGTCTCGGCGGCCGGGGTGGCCTCCGCTGCCTCGGGCGTCGTGCTGGTGAGCAGCTCCTGCTCCCACTCGGCCAGCGGCTCGTCGATGCCGGGCTCCGGCTTGTCGTCGCCGTCAGCCGCGTTGTTGCGCGCACCGGAGCGGGCCATGAGACCGGCGGCGGCCGCCTCGGCGACGACCTTGGTCAGCAGCGCCGCGGAACGGATCGCGTCGTCGTTGCCCGGAATCGGGAAGTCGACCTCGTCCGGGTCGCAGTTCGTGTCCAGGATCGCGACGATCGGGATGTGCAGCTTGCGCGCCTCGCCGACGGCGATGTGCTCCTTCTTGGTGTCGACGATCCACACCGCGGAGGGCACCTTGGCCATGTCGCGAATGCCGCCCAGCGTGCGGGACAGCTTGTCCTTCTCGCGGTTCATCATCAGGATTTCCTTCTTGGTGAAACCCTGGAAACCGCCGGTCTGCTCCATCGACTCCAGCTCCTTGAGCCGCTGGAGGCGCTTGTGCACCGTCGAGAAGTTGGTGAGCATGCCGCCCAGCCAACGCTGGTTCACGTACGGCATGCCGACGCGGAGCGCCTCGCTGGCGATCGCTTCCTGCGCCTGCTTCTTGGTGCCGATGAAGAGGATCGACCCACCGTGCGCGACCGTCTCGCGGACGAACTCGTACGCCCGGTCGATGTAGGTCAGCGTCTGCTGGAGGTCGATGATGTAGATGCCGTTGCGCTCGGTGAAGATGTAGCGCTTCATCTTCGGGTTCCAGCGACGGGTCTGGTGCCCGAAGTGCACGCCGCTGTCGAGCAGCTGCTTCATGGTGACGACGGCCATAGCCGGGTTCGCACCTTTTCGATCAGGCGCACCGGACCGGCCGGTACGCGCATTCCGGTTGTCGCGGTAAGCCGGGATGGCCGACCGCCCTAGTGCCCTGCCGCCGCCCAGACCCGAAGTTTCGTGCACCTTTGGGACCGCCGGACGCCGTGACTCGACCACACTCGAAAGGGATCGGATCAGCAGTGGCACGCGAAGTCGCCCTGTACGCAGACGGGGCGTGGAACAAGTGTACGCCGAAACCCCCTGAAGTCCGAACCGGGGCCTCCAGTTGTCCACAGGCCACCCCGTTGTCCACAGATCCGAATTACGCGATGGCGTAACCGCAGGTCAGCCCGGACCGTGAACCCATGACCACGACACCGAGCACCACCGGTCCAGAAACCACAGCGCGGGCGACGTCATGGCTCCACCACGCCCTACGCCAGGCCATGGGGAAACCCGCACCACCCCCATCACCGAGGCCCCGACCAAGCACCACCCGAACGGGCTTCATCCACTCGATCCGTCCACGCCTGGCCGGTCTCCGCACTCCTTGCCCCCGTGTCACCCGTGCAGCTTCACGCCCCACCCCGATCCCCCAGCCACTGCTCACCCCGGATCACGAGGCCTGCCTCCGCCGCTTCACCACCGGAACCACAAACCCCACCAGCGCACCCAAACCCCGACCCGCTCATGCCACCTGACCTGGCCACAGTGGGCTCACCACCACCCTCGCCGCCCCCACCGGCGCACTCCCCCACCCCACGCAACCCGTCCAGGCAGAGCACCCCACCCGCACCGGCCCGCTCCGCGCTGCCAGCGCCAGCAGCCCTACCGCTGCCAGCGCAGCCAGCGCAAACAGTGCTGGCAACGCCACCCGCGCTGCTGCTGTCGCCTGCCCTACCCATGCCAGCCACACCACCCGCGTTGCCCCTGCCACCCACCTCAGCCACGCGGCCAGCATCAGCCGCGCCGCGAGTCTCGCCTGCTCTGGCCATGCCAACTGCGCTGCTCGCACGACCCGCACCACCACTGCCGCACGATCCCGCCGCGCCACCAACACCAGCCGCCCCGCTGGTGTCACCTGCCCTACTCGCGCCGACTGCACCATCCGCGCCACCAGTGCTGTCCAAGCCAGCCACACCACCAGCCACGCTGCGGGTGCCACCCGCCCCAGCCATGCCAACTGCGCTGCCCGCGCCACCCGCACCACCATTGCCGCGTAAGCCAGCCGCGCTACCTGCCCCAGCCGCGCCACCGGTGTCGCCCGCCCTAGCCATGCCGGGTGCGCTGGCCGCACCACCTGCGCCGATGGTGTCGCCCAAGCCAGTCGCGCTATCAGCGCTAGCTGGCCTACTCGCGCTGCGCGTGCTGTCCATGCCGCTCGCGCCGCCGGTGCGATCAGCGGTACGGGCTGTGCTGTCTGTGCTGGTCACCGTGGTGATGGTCGTGTTGGCCGTGTGTCCGCCTGCTGTGGCGCGGCGGGGTGTGTACGTCTGGCCTCTTGCGCCGCCGCACCCGGTGTTGCGGGCCTTCAGTGCGCCCATGACCACCTACGGGCCGGGGCATCGGGGGGTTGACCTGGGCGGGACCGCCGGTGATGCGGTGTTGGCCGCCGGTGATGGCACCGTGCTCTTCGCGGGTGAGGTGGGTGGGCGGCCGGTGGTGTCGCTTGTGCACGGTGGTGGGGTGCGGACCACGTACGAGCCGGTGGAGCCTGGTGTTCGCGTGGGGACTTCGGTGCGGCGTGGGGAGGTGGTTGGGGTGCTTCTGGCCGGGCATTCCGGCTGTCCTCAGGCCGCTTGTCTGCACTGGGGGGCTCGGCGCGGGCTGGAGTACGTCGACCCGATTCGGTTGGTCTCGCCCGGTCGAGTGCGGTTGTTGCCCCTGCCACCTGCGGTGACTGCCGGGCGGGCTCTATCGGTGGGGAGCGGGTGAAGCGGTTCCGGCGTGGGCGTGGCCGGAAGTGCGGGACTTCCGGCCACGGACGGCTGGTGCGGACTCCTCGTGGGAGTGGTCAGTCCGACTGCTCGTTGAGCTTGGTGCGGAGGCGGAGCACCGCTCGGGTGTGCAGTTGGCAGACCCTGGACTCGGTGACGCCCAAGACCTTGCCGATCTCGGCGAGGGTCAGGTTCTCGAAGTAGTAGAGGGTGACCACTATTCGATCGCGTTCCGCGAGTTGGGCGACGGCGTCCGCGAGTTGGCGGCGGCTGTCGAGGTCGACCAGGGTGGCGACGGGGTCTTCCGCGTGGTTGTCGGGCAAGGACTCGGCTAAGGACGCGCCTGCCCCGGTACCCCCGCGACCTGCGGCGATCAGCTCGTCGAGTGCGACGACGCTGGTGAGTTGCAGCTGGGCGTACAGCTCGCGGAGCTCGGCGAGGCCGATCTTCAGCTCGGCGGCGAGTTCGCGGTCTGTCGGTGTCCGCTGCAACTGTGCGCCGAGGCGTTCCAGCGCCCGCTCGACGTCCCTCGCGCGGGAGCGGACCGAGCGCGGGACCCAGTCCTGGGAGCGGAGGTCGTCGAGGATCGCGCCGCGGATGCGCTGCATGGCGTAGGTCTCGAACTTCAAGCCGCGTTCGAACTCGAACTTCTCGATCGCGTCGACCAGCCCGAAGATGCCGGACTGGATCAGGTCGCCGACGTCGACGTGGGCGGGCAGGCCCGTGCCGACCCGGCCCGCGACGTACTTGACCAGCGGTGCGTAGTGCAGGACCAGCCGGTCGCGCACGACCTGCTCGTGCGAGCGGCCGTAGGTCTGCCACAGGGCGATGATCCCGGCTTCGACGTCGTCCGCGGTCCGCGATTCGGACGCCGGGTGGGCCGGGCGCTGGGAGCCGTTGCGCACGGCGGGCGTGAGCATGACGGAATGGCCGTTCGTCACGGCACTCCCGTTGCGGAGCGGGTCACCGTCGATGCGGTGACCGTTGGTCCCTGTCGGGGAGTGCTCCTCCGACGTGGTTCCGACGTGCGCGGCGGAAGGGGTGTTCACGGTTGCGGTCCGCGAACCTCCCCCTGCGACGTCAGGAACGGGGGTGGGTTCGGTCATGGATCGCCTTCAGCCGTTCGACAGTGACGTGTGTGTAGAGCTGAGTTGTTGCGAGCGTAGCGTGACCAAGGAGTTCTTGGACTGTGCGCAGGTCCGCTCCCCCTTCCAAGAGGTGTGTCGCCGCTGAGTGGCGAAGTCCGTGCGGCCCGAGGGGGGCCGTGCCGGGTACCGCACCCACTACATCGTGAACAACCCGTCTAGCGGTACGGGTATCCAGCCGCCGACCTTGGACCCCCACGAACAGCGCGTTCGACGCACCGGCGCTGACCAGCGCCGACCGGCCCTGTTCCACCCAACGTCGTACCGCACGTTCGGCCGGAACGCCGAACGGCACAGTGCGTTCGCGACTGCCCTTGCCCAGAACTCGAATCACCCTCAGGGAGTAGTCCACGTCGTCGAGGTCGAGACCGCACAACTCGGCGACTCGAACACCCGTTGCGTAGAGCAACTCCACCACGGCTTGGTCACGGAGCGCAACCGGATCGCCATTCTCCGCTGCGAAATCCGCTACGGACATCGCCGCCTCGGCCTGATCGGGACGCAGCACGGCGGGCAGCGTCCGGTGCGGGCGAGGAGCGGAAAGCCGCGGTCCGGGGTCGTCGGCGAGCAGCCCGACGCGAGCCGCCCAGGCGGTGAACGTGCGGGCCGCCGCAGCTCGGCGCGCCATCGTCGTCCGACTGGCACCACCGGCCAACTGCGCCGCCAACCACGAGCGCAGCGCGGCGAGGTCGACGGAGTCGACCGTCGCGTCGGCGGGGTTGTCGGCGGCCACATGTACGAGGAGTCCGACGACGTCGCCTTGATACGCACGCACCGTGTGCGGCGACAACCCGCGCTCCGCGGCAAGGTGGCGCTCGTAGCGGTCCAGGACCTCGCGAACGTCCGCGGGCAACTCGGCGCGCGACCGGACGAGGTCGACACGGCGCGTCCGCGCGGGCGGTGGCAGGGACATAGCCCATGACGCTGCGCCCTCGGTGACCCTTGGTCAAGCATCGCCACACCCTTCTAGGCATGAGAGCGCTTCCAACCGGACTCGACTCGTTCCGCCAGGCCCGCCAATTCCAACTCCGGCAGAAATGCCCTGACTGTCGACAAAGCGACTCCCGAGTCGACGGCGATCCTTTCCGCGCTGTGGCCCGACACCAGCCCCAACGCCTCGTGCACGCGTGCCGCATCTCCTTGCTGCGGACCGATGACGGGCGACGACCGCCGCGTCGCCTCGACCAGGTCGACGCCGAGCCGCCCGGTCGACTCGATCACCTCGGCGACGCTGCTCACGGCGATCGCCTCCCCGGACCGCAGGAGTTCGTGGCAGCCGGTGGAACTCATCGACGTGACCGGCCCCGGCACCGCCATCAGCACGCGCCCCAACGCGGACGTCGAAGCGGCCGTGTTCTTCGCCCCGCTGCGCCGCCCGGCCTCGACCACCACCGTGCCGTCACCGAGCGCGGCGATGAGCCGGTTCCGCGTCAGGAACCGATGTCGTGCAGGCGTTTGCGCGGGCGGGTACTCGCTGACCACGAGGCCACGCGCCGGAATCCGCGCGATCAACCCGGCGTGCCCGGCCGGGTAGGCGACGTCCACACCGCAGGCCAACACCGCGACGGTGGCCCCTTCCGCGGACAGCGCCCCGCGATGCGCACACCCGTCGATCCCGTACGCGGCCCCGGACACGACCACGACACCGGCCTCGGCGAGCCCGTACCCGAACTCCGCCGCCACGTGCTCCCCGTACCCGCTGGCCGCACGGGACCCCACCACAGCGACCGCGCGCTCGGCCAGTTCGGCGACGTTCGCCTTGCCGCGCACCCACAACGCCAACGGCGCCAACCCGCACTTCAACCCGTTGGCGGCAGCGAGGACAAGCGCGTTGAACGGCCACTCAGGCCATTCCTCGTCCTCGGGAATGACCAACCGCCCACCGACCTCCGCCACCCGTCGTAGGTCGTCCGCGGCCCGATCCTCCGCCCGCCGCGCCGACGTCTGCGTCTCCACGCTGGGAGGCACCTTGCCCGCTTTGACGAGTTCGGCCGCCCTGATCGGGCCTTCCTCGGCGACGAAAGCGGCCAGGGCGGGAGCGGGCGGCTCGGCGACACGGGAGAGGTAGGCACGGGCCAAGCGCACTCGATCAAGGCTCACGGTTGCCCCCGGTGACGGGATTTCGTTGGCGCTGCGGGGTTCTGGTGAGGGCGGGGAGGGCCGGATGAAGGGATTTGGGCATGGAGGACTCCTTGGTTGTTGGTGTGAAACGGTTTCGCGCGACGGTCGAGGTAAAGGTGTTGGTACCGAAGGGATTTGGGAGTGCATGGCGGCAGGGACCACTCGGATTTACGACGAGTGGGAGTACAGCGGGAACCTTCGGCACACGGGCAGCAAGTGGGCAGAAGGAAGCGGGCGATGAACGAGCAGGAGCGGCGCGGGATGGGTTGGCGAATGAGCCCGGATGGTGGGCTCTGGGTGTGAAGGACGGGCGAATGTGGGAGGGCACCGGAAGGGAGAAGAGGTCCGGAGGACTGGGGATGGGATAGGCCAGGGCTGGTGAGTGAGTGGTGGATGAGGAGGTGGAAGGGGTCGATGAGCCACCCGAGAGGCGACTGCGGCGAACAAGCCGGGTGAGCCCAGTGGGTGGCCCAAGCGATGACCAGATCGCTTGGGCGGTGGTCGGGCTACTCGAAGGCGGCCTGCGCGATAAGGCGGATGCCCCGCGGGAGTGAGTCCGAGCAGCAGCCTGGCGGCGAGCGGGTCGGGTGTGGTCAGGGGCGGCGTTCGCGGAATTCGAGGGCGGCTGCCACGTGGGCTGGTGTGGGTTGGGGGGCTTCTGCCAGGTCGGCGAGGGTCCAGGCGACTCGGATGCAGCGGTCCGCGCCGCGGCCGGTGAGAGCGCCTGTGGAGAGGGCTCGGTCCAAGAGGGCTGTTGTTTGGCGGGGTAGGGCGAATTCTCGGCGTAGGGCTGGGCCTGGGACTTCGGCGTTGGTGAGCCACGGTTCGCCGTGGGAGGACCAACGGGTCGCCGCTCTGGTGCGGGCCTTGAGGACGCGGTGGCGGACCACCTCCGTGGGTTCTGGGGACGAGACTTCCGCGCCGTTCATGGCGGTGAGAGGGCGCATCCGCACGCGGAGGTCCACTCGGTCCAGGAGCGGGCCGGAGAGCTTGGTGAGGTACCTGCGGCGGTCTCTCGGGGTGCAGGTGCAGTCGATCTCCTTCGGTGGGGCGCAGGGGCAGGTGTTGGTGGCCAGGACCAGTTGGAAGCGGGCCGGGTAGCGGACCGTGCCCGCTTGTCTGGCCAGGCGGACCTCGCCTTCCTCCAACGCCGTGCGGAGGGCGTCGAGGCCTACTCGGCTGAACTCGCAGGCCTCGTCCAGGAACAGGACGCCGCGGTGGGCCTTGCTGGCCGAGCCGGGTTTGGCCAGGCCGGTGCCGCCGCCGACCAGGGCCGCCACCGACGCCGAGTGGTGCAGGGCGATGAACGGCGGGGCGTTCACCAGCGGGGCCTCGGTGGAGAGCAGGCCCGCCACGGAGTGGATGGCGGTGACCTCCAGGGCCTCCGGGGTGGTCAGGGGCGGCAGGAGACCGCTGAGGCGTTGGGCGAGCATGGTCTTGCCGGTGCCGGGCGGGCCGCTGAGGAGCAGGTGGTGGGCGCCCGCCGCGGCGACCTCCAGGGCCCACCTGGCCTCGGGTTGGCCCACGACGTCCGCCAGGTCCGCCGACGGTGGCAGCGCTGGGCACTCCGGGGGCGGGGCTGGGGTCAGGGCCGTGTCGTCGCCGCGGAGCCACGTCACGACCTCGGTCAGGGTGGTGGCCCCGTGGATGGCGAGGCCCTCGACCAGCGACGCCTCGGCCAGGGACTCGACGGGGACCACGGCCTGGAGCAGGCCGGACCGGCGGGCCGCGAGCAACGACGGCAGCACGCCGCGAACGGCCCGGAGCCTGCCGTCCAGGGCCAGTTCGCCCAGCAGGACCGTGGTGGCCAGGCGGTCGGCCGGGATGGTGCCCGCCGCCGCCAGCACGACCGAGGCCAAGGCCAGGTCGTAGCCCGCGCCACCCTTGGGCAGCGCGGCCGGGGACAGGCCCAGGGTGACGCGTTGGCTCGGCCAGTCGTGGGCGCTGTTGCGGATCGCCGCACGGACGCGGTCCTTCGACTCGTGCAGGGCCGCGTCGGGCAGGCCGAGGAGCTGGGTCTTCACGGTGCCCGCGCCGACGTCCGCCTCGATCTCGACGGGCACGCCGTCGACCCCGAACAGGGCCACCGACCAAGCCCTCGCGAGGCCCACTACAACCCCTTCAGGTGATGCAGGCGGACTTCACCCTCCGGTGGCCACAGAACGGCGACGGCGTCGTACCGGACGTCCACCCAGCCGACCCGGAACGCCATCAGCCAGCGCTGGGTCGCCTTGCGGACGCGCGCCAGCTTCTCCGGGGTCACGGCCTCCAGCGGGCCGCCGAACTCGGTGCCGGATCTGCTCTTGACCTCCACGACGACCAGCCGGTCGCCGTCGGTCGCCACCACGTCGAGCTCGCCCTCGCGGCAGCTCCAGTTGCGGCTCAGCACCACCAGGCCCTGGCGCTCCAGGTACTCGCAGGCCAAGTCCTCGCCCTGCCTGCCAAGGTCCGGCCTGGTCCGGTCCACCACGGTCGTCATCCCTCGGTCCCCCTCGGTCGTCTGGTGTCGACTTTGCCGAGGGGCGGAGGGACGGGCCAGGGGGAATTCCGGAACTGTGGACAGGTGGTGGGGTTGTGGACAACTCGCGATCTTGAACGGCGAATTGTCGGTACCCGGTGCTATACGCGCGAGCGGCGGACAGCCGTCAGGGGACCCCTCCACGTGCGGAGGGGTCCCCTGACGGCAGAGGTCGGCGGATCAGGTGTCGAACGGGCCGCCCTCGGGAAGTCGCAGGTCGGGCTTGTCCAACTCCTCGACGTTGACGTCCTTGAACGTGATCACGCGGACGTTCTTCACGAACCTCGCCGGGCGGTACATGTCCCACACCCAGGCATCGGACATGCGCACCTCGAAGTAGACCTCGCCGTCCGCGTTGCGAACCTGCACGTCGACCGAATTTGCCAGGTAGAACCGCCGTTCGGTCTCCACGACGAACGAGAACTGGCTGACGATGTCGCGGTACTCCTTGTACAGCGACAACTCCATCTCGGTCTCGTACTTTTCGAGATCCTCTGCACTCATTACGCCTCCGCGCGGGTAATCATCGAATCCGCGCCCCTCCTCGTCGCGAGCCCTGCCACCCCCGCAGCAGCAGGGGGTGCCCCATTCTGGACCACGCCGATCGCGGCCACACTGCGCGCCACACGGTGTGGCGGCTCAAGTCCGTGCCGGATCGCGGCTGACGCCACGTTCGCATACGACCACCGGTGCTCCGCGCTCGGCCCGTGCTCCACCAGCGCGGAGGTGTGGACGGCGGTGCAGTACCCCTTGTGGACGTCGAAGCCGTACTCCGGGAACGTCCGGTGCATCCCGGCCATGATGCGGTCCCTGGTGACCTTCGCGAGCACCGAGGCGGCGGCGACGCAGGCCGCGACCTGGTCGCCCTTGACCACCGGCATGCTCGGCGCGGTCAGGCCCGGAACCCGGAACCCGTCCGTCAGCACGTAGCCGGGGTGGCCCTTGAGCTGGGCGACGGCCCGCCGCATGCCCTCGATGTTGGCCACGTGCACGCCGATCCCGTCGACCTCGGCGGCCGGGATCACGATCACCGCGTAGTCGACCGCACGGGCCAGCACGACGTCGTACATGCGGTCCCTGGCGGCCGCGGTGAGCAGCTTGGAGTCGGTGAGGCCCTCGAAGCGGGCGGCGTCCTTGGGCTTGAGCACGCACGACGCCACGACGAGCGGACCCGCGCACGCGCCGCGGCCCGCTTCGTCGACCCCGGCGACCGGGCCGAGCCCGCGCCGGTCCAGCGCGGCCTGCAGAGCCCAGATCCCGGCGTCCCGCCGAACGACCGCGCGGGGTGGGTTGAGGATCACCCGACGACCTTATCCCAGCGTCTTGCGGCGGAACCTGGCCCGCGCCCGCTTGCCCAGGAACAGCACCGGCCACGCGAAGGCGATGCCGACGCCCGCGGGCACGGCGGACTGCCAGCCGGGGGCTCCCATGGCCACGGCCTGGCCCTGCGGGTTGTGGTCCGTCACGCCCTGCCAGCGCGAGGGCGGCAGCACGACCGCGCGGGCCTTGCCCACGACGTTGCCGATCGGCACGAGGCCGCCCTCACGGCCGTCGCCCTGGCAGCGCGAGTCGCACGAGTCGTTGCGGTTGTCGCCGAGCACGAACAGGAAGCCCTGCGGGATCGTCAGGTCGGCGAACGACTCCTGGACCGTGCTGCGGCCCGGCTCCCAGTAGATGTACGACTCGTCGAGCGACTTGCCGTCGACCATGACGCGGTTCTTGTCGTCGCAGCACTTCACCGTCTGGCCGCCGACCGCGACGACCCGCTTGACGAAGTCCTCCTGGCTCGCCGACGGCAGGCCGATGAGCGATCCGAGGCCCTGGAGGGCCTTCTGGAACGCGTTCGTCGGCTCCTGCGTCACGAAGTCGTTCTGCCAGCTCTGCGGCCCGTGGAAGACGATCACGTCGCCGGGAGAGGGCTCGCTGAAGTCGTACGTGATCTTGTCGACCAGCACGCGGTCGCCGTAGCAGCCGTTGCAGCCGTGCAGCGTCTGCTCCATCGACTCCGACGGGATCATGTAGACGCGCGCCAGGAACGTCTGGATGAGGAAGGCGAGGCCGAAGGCCACCACCACCAGGATCGGCAGTTCCTTCCAGAACGAGCCCTTGCGCTTGCCCTTCTGGGCCTTCCGCGCGCGCGCTCGCCAAGCCTCGACCGCCTCTTCATCGCTGGAGCGATAGGGGTCTTCATCGGATGGGCCTCGGGAGGGCACGACGTCTACCACCCGCTCAGAGTACCCAGATCACGTGTGTGGGCCCGGTCAGCGACGGGTGAAAAGGCGTTTCCGCAGTCGGCGGCCGAGCAGCAGAACCGGCCATGCCGACGCGATTCCGACACCGGCGGGCAAACCGCGCTGCCAGTCCGGCGCCCCGATGGCGACGGCTTGGGGGTTGTGGTCGCTGATGCCGCCCCAGCGTGAGGGCGGGATGACGATCACGCGGGCCTTGCCGATGACGTTCTCCTCGGGCACGGTGCCCGCCACGCCGCCGCCGCCCTGCTTGCGCGAGTCGGTGGAGTTCGTGCGGTTGTCACCCATCACCCAAAGGTGTCCCGCGGGGACCTTCACGGGCTCGAACGGGTCGTGGTCCTCGGGACCGGTGCCCGGCTGCCAGTAGATGTACGGCTCGTCCAGCGGCTTGCCGTCGACGAGGAGCCGGTGCTGGTCGTCGCAGCACTGGACGGTCTGGCCGCCCACGGCGATGACGCGTTTGACGAAGTCTCGTTCGTCCGGCGGCGCGAGGCCCACCACGGAGGCGGCGCTCTGGAGCGCGGCGACGACCGGGTTGTCCGAACGGTTGGACTGGATGTCGTTCTGGCCCCACGAGTCGGGACCGCGGAAGACGACCACTTCACCAGGGGAGATGTCGGTGAAGTCGTAGGTGATCTTGTCGACGAGCACCTTGTCGTTCACGCAACCGGGGCACCCGTGGAGCGTTTTCTCCATCGACGCCGAGGGGATCACGTAGACCCGCGCCAGGAACGTCTGGATCACGAAGGTGAGCACCAGTGCCGTCCCCGCGAGGATCAGCAGTTCACGCCACAGCGGGGTCTTCTTCTTCGCCTTGGACCTGCCGCCCCCGGCCGAGTCCGGAATGGACTCGAACTCGGCCTCGGGGGTAACGGCTGGGTCGCTGACACGATCTTCACCGGAGGGTTCTGAATCGTTGTCGTCAGCGGACGAACGCACGGGGTCTGCCACGAAGGCAGGCTACGCGTAGTGCTGCGAGGTGCTGTCAGGCACCCGGCTTGGCGGTGCGCTTCTCCTTGATCTTGGCGGCCTTGCCGCGCAGATCGCGGAGGTAGTACAGCTTCGCGCGACGCACGGCGCCGCGGGTCGCGACCTCGATCTCCGAGATGTTCGGGGAGTGCACCGGGAAGGTGCGCTCGACGCCGACGCCGAAGGAGACCTTGCGAACCGTGAAGGTCTCGCGAATCCCGCCACCCTGGCGGCGAATCACGATGCCCTGGAACACCTGGACCCGCTCGCGCGTGCCCTCGATGACCCGGACGTGAACCTTCAGCGTGTCGCCCGGCCGGAAGCTGGGAATGTCGGAGCGCAGCGACTGGGCGTCAAGAGCGTCCAGGGTGTTCATCGGTGGTCCGTCCTCGTCCTCATGTGTCTCGCGTACTCCCCCAGAGCGCATTGAAGCTTCAGAGTGCGACACCTTGGGGGCGGGCTTGCGGCGCGCGCCGGAACGAATAACCGGCTGCAGCAACCTGTCCAGTGTGCCAGATGGGCACCTCCGGAATGAAATCGACCCTACTCCTCCACCGACCGCAGTCGGTCGAGCAGGGCCCGGTCGTGCTTGTCGAAGCTCTCCGCGGGGAGGGCTTCGAGCAGTTCAGGACGCCTGTGCAGCGTCCGTTCGAGCGATTGGTCACGCCGCCAGCGGTCGATCAGCTTGTGGTTGCCCGACAGCAGCACGTCCGGCACGGACAGGTCGCGCCACACCTCGGGCCGCGTGTAGCTCGGCCCTTCCAGCAGGCCGTCGGAGAACGAGTCCTCCGCCGCCGAGCGCGGGTTGCCGAGCACGCCGGGTAGCAGCCGGACGACGGCCTCGACCATCACCAGCACCGCCACCTCGCCGCCGACGAGGACGTAGTCGCCGATGGAGACCTCGTCCACGCGCATGCGGGTCGACGCGTCGTCGATCACGCGCTGGTCGATGCCCTCGTAGCGCCCGCAGGCGAACACCAGCCGCGGCTCGGCCGCGTACTCGTGCGCCAAGGCCTGGGTGAACGGCCGCCCCGCCGGGGTCGGCACGACCAGCCGCGGCGGCGGGTCGCCCGCGCACACCTGGTCGAGCGCGTCGCCCCAGATCTGCGGCCGCATCACCATGCCGGGACCGCCGCCGTACGGGCTGTTGTCCACGGCCTTGTGCACGTCGTGCGTCCAGTCGCGGAGGTCGTGCACGTCAACGCTGATCAGGCCCTTGTCGATCGCCTTGCCGAGCAGCGCGGCCCTGATCGGGTCGAGGTACTCGGGGAAGATCGTCAGAACGTCAATCCGCATCGAGCAGGCCCTCCGGCGGGTCGATGACGACCTTGCCCGCCTTCACGTCCACGGTCGGCACGATCTGCCGCACGAACGGGACCAGCAGCTCGCCACCGCCCTCGCGGTTGACGACGAGCAGCTCGGCGCCCGCTCCGTGCGCGATCTCCTTGACGGTGCCGACCTTCGTCCCGTCGAGCATCTCCACGACCAGGCCCTCGAGCTCGTGGTCGTAGAACTCGTCCGGGTCGTCGGTCGGCGGCAGGTCGTCGGTGCTGCCCAGCAGCAGCGTGCCGCGCAACGACTCCGCGACGTCCCTGGTCAGCACCTGCTCGAAACGCACCAGCAGCCGCCCGGAGTGGTTCCGGGCGGCTGCGACGGTGAGGGTGCGCGTCGTCCCGTCGCGCAGCTTCGCGACCAGTGCCGAACCGAGCGCGAACCGCGTCTCGGGTGAATCGGTGCGCACGTCAACGGCGAGTTCGCCGGTGATCCCGTGCGCCTTGGCCACGCGGCCGACGACGACGTCCATGCCCTACTTCTGTGTTCGTGTTGTGGCTAGCGGTCGGTGTCGACCACGTCGACGCGCACGCCACGACCGCCGATGCCGGCCATGACGGTGCGCAGGGCGGTGGCGGTGCGACCGCCGCGCCCGATCACCTTGCCGAGGTCGTCCGGGTGGACGTGCACCTCGAGGGTGCGACCGCGACGAGTGGTGACCAAGGTCACCCGGACGTCGTCCGGGTGGTCGACGATGCCACGAACGAGGTGTTCGAGGGCGTCAGCCAACAAACTCACGCCTCGACCTTGGGCGCCTCGGCGGCAGGTTCCGCGTCAGCCTTCTTCGCGGACTTCTTCTTCGGGGTGGTGGCCTCGGCCATCGGCTCCGACGAAGCGGCGGCGAGCGCGGCGGCGAAGAGGTCGGCCTTCGACGTCTTGGCCTCCTTCACCTTCAGCGTGCCCTCGGCGCCCGGCAGCTTCTTGAACTTCTGCCAGTCACCGGTGATCTCCAGCAGGCGCTGGACGGACTCGGTCGGCTGCGCGCCGACGCCCAGCCAGTACTGCGCCCGGTCGGAGTCGACGTCGATGAACGACGGCTCTTCCTTGGGGTGGTACTTGCCGATCGTCTCGATGGCCTTGCCGTTGCGGCGGGTGCGAGCGTCCGAAACGATGATCCGGTAGTACGGCTGACGGATCTTGCCAAGCCGCTGCAGCTTGATCTTGACGGCCACGGGTACTGGTACTCCTCAAGCTCTCGTTTACCAAGGTGCGGGCGCTCGTCACCCGAGTGGGGCACGGGTGGGAAAGCCCAAAGAACATGGCGCCACAGCACGGTGAGAGGGTCCGGCCTCGGCGAACAACAGTCCATTCTGCCAGACGGCCCGCGCTACGGCCGAATCGGTGGGGCGAAAGCCACCAGATCGACCCCCGCCGAGGTCAACGAGTCCCGCACCGCGCGGGCGTGCTCGACGGCTCCGGGGGTGTCCCCGTGCAGGCAGAGCGAGGCGGCGTCGGTCTTGAGCACGGTGCCGTCGACGGCGACCAGCTCCCCCGCCTCGGCGAGCCGCAGGGCGCGGTCGACGACCGCCGCGGTGTCCGTGAGCAGCGCGCCGGGGTCCTTGCGGGGCACGAGCGTGCCCTCCGGCGTGTACCCGCGGTCCGCGAACGCCTCGGGCACCGCGCGCAGCCCCGCGGCCTCGGCGGCGGCCAGCAGGCGCGAGCCGGGCAGGCCGAGCACCGGCAGCCCGCCGAACGCCCGCACGCCGTCCACGACGGCCCTGGCCTGCGCTTCGTGGTGCACGGCGGCGTTGTACAGCGCGCCGTGCGGCTTGACGTACGTGACGGCCGTGCCCGTCGCTCGGGCGCACGCGTCGAGCGCGCCGACCTGGTAGAGCACCTCGTCGGCGAGTTCGAGCGGGTCGACGTCGATGAACCGGCGACCGAACCCGGCGAGGTCGCGGTAGGACACCTGCGCGCCGACGGCGACGCCGCGCTCGGCGGCCTCGCGGCAGACGCGGCGCATGGTCGACGGGTCGCCCGCGTGGAAGCCGCAGGCGACGTTCGCGCTGGTGACGACGTCGAGCAGCGCGGTGTCGTCGCCGAGCCGCCAGACGCCGAACCCCTCGCCGAGGTCGCTGTTGAGGTCGATCACGACGGCATGACCCCCAGTGCGATGAGCAGGAACGTGAGGCCGGGCAGGAAGTTGTTGATCACGTGCGCCACCACGCTGGCGGTGAGCCTTCGGGTGATCAGCCGGGCGATGCCGATGGGCAGCGCGATGACGATCAGCAACGACGTGCGCAGCGGTTCGAGGTGGCTGGCGGCGAAGATCACCGTGGTGAGCAGGAACGCCGCCCAGCGGCTCCAGCCCTGCCGCTCGATCGCGCCCCACAGCAGGCCGCGGTAGATCAACTCCTCGCACACCGGGCCGAGGAAGCACACGTAGAGGAACATCACGACGGCCGCGGACACCGGCAGCGACTTGCCGTCCACGAGCTCGCCGATCGCCGACGTGGCGTTCTGGTCGCCGACGACCCGCGCCCACACCATGGCGGCCACGTAGGTCAGCAGGATGCCCAGCGCGCCGAGCTTGAGCCCGACCTTCACGTCCGCCCAGTTCCAGCCGAGGCGCAGGTCGATCAGCGGGCCGTTGCCGCGGACGTGCGTGATCACGATGGCCGCGACCGCCGCCAGGACGGTCGGCACCATCGAGCCGACCAGCACGAACGTCACCGAGCTGGAGAGGTCCGTGCCGGACGTGCTGGCGATGGCGGTGATGAACACCGCGCTCAGGATGAAAACGGCCTCCACGAGCAGGAACGCGCCGAAACCCCAGCGCTGCCCCTCCCGTCGCGGCTCCGGCTCACGGCTCACCGCGCGGACGCTGGCCAGCAGGCCCTGAGGTGGGGGTTCGAGCGGTGGGTTCACGGGACATCACCCTAATCAGGAGGCGCCGACGTACAGGTACACCGCCGGGAGCAGGTTGTTCGTGGCGTGCGCCACCATGCTGGACGACGTGCGCCCGGTGATCATCCGCGCCGAGCCGATGGCCAGGCCCTGGGCGAAGAGGCCGATCGTGCGCCAGGACTCCTCGTGCAGGAACGCGAAGATCAACGCGGTGAGGGCGAGGATGGTGAAGCGCGGGATCTTGTAGTGCTCCAGGGCTTTCCAGAGCGCGCCCCTGGTGAGGAGTTCCTCGGTGATGGGGGCGCCGACGAACACGAAGAGGGCGGCGACCGCCAGCCAGACGGATTTTCCGCCGGAGAGGAGGCCGATGTCCTCCAGGGCGGATCGGGTGTCGGCGGTGTCGCGGCGGACGCTGAGGAGGACCACGCCGACGATCCAGGCGAGCAGCAGGGACAGGCCACCACAGGCGAGGCCGACCTTGACGTCGCGGACCGTGGGCTTGAGGCCGAAGTCGACGGTCGGACCGTTGGCCTTGAGGCGCGAGACCACGGCGGGGCCCGCGCCCAGGAGGACGTTGGGGAGGAAGAGCAGGAGCAGCAACGGACCCAGCACGGGAGGGCTGGTGACGTCGAACTGCTCGAAGCGGTCGGCGGTGAGGGCCGTGACGACGAGGGTGGACAGGTAGTAGCCGGCCAAGCCGGTGAAGAAGGCGGCGAACGCCCAGTGCGCGCGTTCGGGGGTTGGTTCCTCCACTTGTACGAACGTACTGGGGCTTGGGCGCGGGTACCGAACAGGTCAACCCGGATGGAGGCGTCGGGGTCGAGAAGTCGATCTCGTCGGTGATCGCGGGCAGCGTCGGATTCCCCTTGCGCGCACGAGGGATGGGCGCAGGGGCGCGGACCGCGAAGCCGGGGAAACTCATGGCGGAGCTTCCCCGGTCCGCTAGTGGATGCGGCCCCGGAGCATGATCAGCTTCGGGTGGCGGAGGGCGTTGAGGTCGGTGCGGGGGTCGGTGTCGTAGACCACGATGTCGGCTGCTGAGCCCTCGGTGAGGTTGGGGTAGCCGAGCCAGGTTCGTGCCGACCAGGAGGCCGCTGCGATGGCCTGTTCCGTGGTCATGCCTACGCGGTGGAGGGCCTCGATCTCGTCGACGATGAGGCCGTGGGCGATGCCGCCGCCCGCGTCCGTGCCCGCGTAGACGGGGATGCCCGCTTCGATGGCCTTGGCCACCGTGGTTCCCACGCCTGCGTGGAGGGAGCGCATGTGGGTGGCGTAGGTCGGGTACTTCTCGGCCTTCGCGGCGATGCCGGGGAAGGTCTCGATGTTGACCAAGGTTGGCACTAGGGCGGCACCCGAGGTGGCCATGAGGGCGATGGTGTCGTCCGTCAAGCCCGTGCCGTGTTCGATGCAGTCGATGCCCGCCCTGAGCAAGCCCGGCAGGGCGTCCTCGCCGAAGACGTGGGCGGTGACCTTCGCGCCTGCCTCGTGGGCGACCTTGATCGCCTCGGTGAGGACGTCGTCGGACCACAGGGGGGCCAGGTCGCCCTGGGAGCGGTCGATCCAGTCACCCACGAGCTTCACCCAGCCGTCGCCGTAGGCGGCCTGCTCGGCCACGGCGGCGGGGAGGTCTGCCGGGTCCTCGACGTCCGTGCCCAGGTACGGGATGTAGCGCTTGGGGCGGGACAGGTGCCTGCCCGCGCGGATGATCCTGGGGAGGTCCAGGCGCTCCTGGAGCGGGCGGGTGTCCAGGGGGGCGCCGCAGTCGCGGAGGAGCAGGGTGCCCGCGTCGCGGTCGATCACGGCCTGCTCCGCGGCCTCGGTCAGGTCGACCGGGCCCTTCATGCCGATGCCCACGTGGCAGTGGGCGTCGACCAGGCCGGGCAGCAGGTAGCCGCCGTCCACGACGGTGCGGGCGCCGGGGACCTCGCGGTCGCGGATGCGGCCGTTGACCACCCACAGGTCGCGCTGGTCGCCGTCCGGGAGGACGACGCCCCTCAGGTGGAGACCGCTCATTTGTCGAACTTGAACTTCGACGGGTCGAAGCCGGGCGGCAGGTCGTTCAGGCCGCCGAGACCCGGAGGCAACTCCGGTGCGCCGCCGCCGGGGGGCAGGCCCGGCATGCCGCCGGGGAACATGCCGGGGAAGCCGCCCTTGATCTTGGGCTGGGTCGGGCCGCGGCCGCTGCCCTTGCCCTTCTTCCCCTTCTTGCCCTTGCGGTTCGTCTTGTTGCCACCGGGCATGCCGAAGCGGCCGGCCATCTGCGACATCATCTTGCGGGCGTCGAAGAAGCGGTTCACGAGGTCGTTGACGTCGCTCACCTTCACGCCGGAGCCGTTCGCGATGCGCAGACGGCGGGAAGCGTTGATGATCTTCGGGTCGTCGCGCTCGGCGGGCGTCATGCCGCGGATGATGGCCTGCACGCGGTCGAGGTGCTTCTCGTCCAGCATCGCGAGCTGGTCCTTCATCTGGCCCGCGCCCGGCAGCATGCCGAGCAGGTTCGCGATGGGGCCCATCTTGCGGATGGCGAGCATCTGCTCCAGGAAGTCCTCCAGCGTGAGCTGGCCGGACCCCATCTTCTGCGCCGCGACCTCGGCCTTCTCCTGGTCGAAGGCCTGCTCGGCCTGCTCGATCAGGGTCAGCATGTCGCCCATCCCGAGGATGCGGCTGGCCATCCGGTCGGGGTGGAAGACGTCGAAATCTTCGAGCTTCTCGCCGTTGGACGCGAAGAGGATCGGCTGGCCGGTCACCTCGCGGACGCTCAGCGCGGCACCACCGCGGGCGTCGCCGTCGAGCTTCGTCAGCACCACGCCGGTGAAGCCGACGCCGTCGGCGAAGGCCTGCGCGGTGTTGACCGCGTCCTGGCCGACCATCGCGTCGACGACGAACAGGACCTCTTCGGGCTGGACCGCGTCGCGGATGTCCTTGGCCTGCTGCATCAGCTCCGCGTCGATGCCGAGGCGGCCGGCGGTGTCGACGAGCACGATGTCGTGCTGCGCGCGCCGGGCTTCCTCGATCCCTCGGCGGGCCACGTCCACCGGGTTGCCCACGCCGTTGCCGGGCTCGGGGGCGTACACGGGCACGCCCGCTCGCTCGCCGACGACCTGGAGCTGCGTGACCGCGTTCGGGCGCTGGAGGTCGCAGGCCACGAGCATCGGCGTGTGGCCCTGGGTCTTCAGCCACTTCGCGAGCTTGCCCGCGAGGGTCGTCTTGCCCGCGCCCTGGAGGCCGGCGAGCATGATCACGGTCGGCGGGTTCTTCGCCAGGTTCAGCCTGCGGGTCTCACCACCCAGGATGCCGACCAGCTCTTCGTTGACGATCTTGATGACCTGCTGGGCCGGGTTCAGCGCGCCGGAGACCTCCGCGCCCTTGGCGCGCTCCTTGATCTTCGCGATGAACGTCCGCACCACGAGCAGTGCGACGTCGGCCTCGAGCAGCGCCACCCTGATCTCGCGGCAGGTGGCGTCGATGTCGGCCTCGGACAGCCGCCCCTTGCCCCGCAGGTTCTGCAGGACCGAGGTGAGCCGGTCGGAAAGGGTGTTGAACACGGTGCCGCCAGACCTCGCACGTCGTCGGATAGAGCAACGACCAGCGTAGCCGCACCGGATCAGTCGGGTGTCACGGACAGCCGCACCCGGTCCCGCCGGGTCAGCACGGTCAGCGCGTGCCAGCCGCGCGGCACCCAGCCCTCGGCGAACCGGTCGCGCAGCCACGCCGCGCGCCGGACGTGCCGGGCGAACGACGTGCCGCGCACCAGGCGGCCGCGTTCGACCTGGCCCGCCATGGCCTCCTCCGGCGTGGCGTCGAGCCAGAGGAACTGCCGGTGGCGGCCGGTGAGGACGCCGATCAGCACGAGCCACGCCCTGGTCGTCGGCCTGGTCGACGGCTCGTGGACGACGAGCAGACCGGTGCGGCCCAAGGCGTGGCGCAGGACCCTCAGCCGGTGCACCAGGTGCACCAGGGGGCGGTAGTAGCGGTAGGGCAGGCCAGCGGGGAGCACGGCGCGCAACTGGGGACGCACCTGGTCGGAGTCGAGCACCACGACCGGCGCTTCCCCCGGATCGAGGCGCGCCAACAGGGTGCTCTTGCCCGCCCCCGGCAGGCCGGCCAGGACAACGAGGGAACGTGGCCGAACCGCGACGGCAGTCATCGACTCCATAGTAGGAGGACGTTCGTCCTACTAGTCCGGTTCATCCGAAGTCGAGGGGCGGCCCAACCCCTCGACGGGCCGCCCCTCCCCACGCGGCCCGCACCCCCCTCGGGCCGCCGGTCACAGCCTGCCGGGCGGCGCGGAGGGGCGGGAGCGTGAGCACCCGGATCGGTTGTGCGTAGTCCTACGCGACTTCACCGGGACGCCGCGAGCACCAGCCTCTCGACCTTCTTGCGCAGCGCCGAGTCCAGCGCGTCGCCGTCCGTGGCCAGGCTGAACGAGTCCACGACCGTGCCGCCGAGGGTGGCGACGCGGGCCCAGAGGATGTCGACGCCGCACTGCTCCAGCGCGTCGGCGACGTGGTGCAGCAGCCCGATCCGGTCGGCCGCGCGCAGTTCCAGCACGACCGCGCCGGTGGCCTCGTCGTCGAACCACAGCACCTTCGCGGGCGGCGGGTCCTGCGGCGGGCCCCCGTAGTCGCGTTCCTTGGCGGCGAGCTTGTCCGCCAGCGCCAGCGACCCGTCCACGGCCCTGGAGAACTGCTCGCGCAGCAGCGTCACGTCCGGCAGCGAGCCGAACCGCGGCGACACGGTGAACGCGTCGACCGCGACCCCCTCCTGCGCCCGCAGCGTGGCCGCGTGCACCTCCAGGGAGTTCAGCGCCAGCACGCCCGCGGCGCGCGACAGCACGCCGGGCCGGTCCGGCGCGGCCATCGTGACCAGCGCCGCGCCGTCGACGGGCGTGATCAGCACGTCCGGCCTGCCGGAGGAGGCGACCTTGGCCGCCAGCTCGACCTGCTCGTCGTCCAACGGCTCCGGGTCGGGCAGCGGGTCGCCCGCCATCGCGGTCCGGCAGCGGCGGACCAGGTCCGCGATGAGCGAGGCCTTCCAGTCCGTCCACACGCCGGGACCGGTGGCCAACGAGTCGGCTTCCGCCAGCGCGTGCAGCAGTTCCAGCAGCACCGGGTCGCCGCCGAGGGTGTCGACGACGCGGTGCACGGTCGCCTCGTCCTCGACGTCGCGGCGGGTCGCGGTGTGCGGCAGCAGCAGGTGGTGGCGGACCATCGAGGTCAGCGTCACCACGTCCTGCGGCCACAGGCCGAGCCGTTCGCCGATCTGGGTCGCGAGCGCGGCCCCGACCTCGGAGTGGTCGGCCTGCCGCCCCTTGCCGATGTCGTGCACGAGCGCGCCGAGCAGCAGCAGGTCCGGCCGGGACACCGTGGTCGCCAGCCGCGCGGCGTGCGCGGTGGCCTGCACGAGGTGCCGGTCGACGGTCCACATGTGCGCGGCGTCGCGCGGCGGCAGGTCGCGGACCGCGCCCCACTCCGGGAAGAGCCTGCCCCAGAGCCCGGTGCGGTCCAGCGCCTCCACGACGTCGATGAGCCCGGCGCCGCTGCCCAGCAGGGCCAGCAGCTCCTCGCGGGCCTCCCTCGGCCACGGCTGGCGCAGTTCCGGTGCGGAGTCGGCGAGCCGCGACAGCGTGCCCGCGGCGATCGGGTGCTTGCTGCGCGCGGCGGCCGTGGCGACCCGCAGCAGCAGTGCGGGATCGCGGTTGGGCATGGCGTCGCGGGCCAGCGCGACCTCGGAGCCGTGCAGCACCACGCCCTCGTCCAGCGGACGACGGGCGGGCGAGCGCCGCAGCGGTGACCGGGCGAACGCGCCGAGCCCGCGCTTCGGGGCCGCGGCACGGGCCGTGCGCATGGCCACGTCCACGGCGTAGACGACCGTGCGCGCGGCCGACGACAGGGCGCGGGCCAGCGCGAACCGGTCCGTGAGGCCGAGCGCGGACGCGACCTCGTCGCCGTCCTGGGCGCGCAGCACGTCCCTGGGCTTGCGGGCGACGCGGCGCAGCTCGGTGCGCACGTCCAGCAGCAGCCTGCGGGCGTCGTTGACCTCGACCGACGCCCGGTCGGTGAGCTGGGCGACCGACAGCGCGTCGAGCAGCGTGATGTCGCGCAGACCTCCGCGGCCGTGCTTGAGGTCCGGTTCGACGCGGTGCGCGATCTCGCCGCTGCGCGCCCACCGGCGCTGCGCGGACTCGGCCATCTCGTCGAGCCGGGTGCGGACGTTCGAGCGCCACGCCTGGCGCGCGCTCTCCGCGAGTCGTTGGGACACCTCGGGATCACCCGCGAGGTGCCGGACGTCGAGCAGGCCGAGCGCGGTCCGCAGATCGCCCGCCGCCACGCGCAGGCCCTCGCCGACCGTGCGCACGGAGTGGTCCAGGCCCACGCCGGAGTTCCACAGCGGGTACCAGAGCTTGTCGGCGATCGCGTCGATCCCCTTGTGCCCGTTGTGGACGAGGACCAGGTCGAGGTCGGAGTAGGGCACCAGTTCTCTTCGCCCCAGCCCGCCGACGGCGACCAGCGCCATGCCGGGACCCGTGACCCCGGCGCTCGCGGCGTGCGCGGTCAGCCAGAACTCGTGCAGGTCGACCAGAGCTTCGCGGAGGAGTTCCCCGGTGAGACGCTTGCGACCGGGGGCCAGCAGTCTGTCGCGGGCCTTCACCAGGTCGTCGGCGGTCACGATCTCCGCACCAGGGTTCGCCTCGGCCGAGACGCCGTCCATCAGGCCTCTTTCCCCGTAATAGGCCGGAAGGGGCATGCGGATGACGCTCCCGCATGCCCCGTCTCGGACTTCATCGTTCCTACAGTGCGTCCGACCCGCGCTCCCCAGTGCGGACCCGGATGACCGTCTCGACCGGCGTGACCCAGACCTTGCCGTCACCGATCTTGCCGGTGCGGGCGGCCTCGACGACCGCGTCCAGCACCTTCTCCACGGCGGCGTCGTCGATCAGGACCTCGATGCGCAGCTTGGGCACGAAGTCGACGGCGTACTCGGCGCCGCGGTAGACCTCGGTGTGGCCCTTCTGCCTGCCGTAGCCCTGCACTTCGCTGACCGTCATGCCCAGCACGCCGAGCTGCTCCAACGACGCCTTGACGTCGTCGAGGGTGAACGGCTTGATGATCGCGGTGACCAGCTTCACGACTTGCTCCCCTCGAGAACCGCGGACGCGCCCGCGGCCGCACTGACCTTGCCCGCTCCGCGCGAACCGGAGAAGCCGCCGAACTCGTACGCGGTCTCCGCGTGCTCGGCCTCGTCGATGCCGCTCACCTCGGCCTCCTCGTCGGCCCGGAAGCCGACGGTGAACTTGACCAGGTAGCCGAGCGCCAGCGAGAGGACGAACGAGTACACGAGGACCGCGAGGGCGCCGACGACCTGGCGCCACAGCTGGTCGACGCCGCCACCGTAGAACAGGCCGTCGATGCCCGCAGGGGCGGACTTGCTGGCGAAGAAGCCGATCAGGATCGTGCCGGACAGACCACCGACGAGGTGCACGCCGACGACGTCGAGCGAGTCGTCGAAGCCGAAGCGGAACTTCAGGCTGACCGCCAGCGCGCAGAGCGCGCCGGTGATCAGGCCGATCGCGATGGCGCCCAGCGGCGTGACCGACGAGCACGACGGGGTGATGGCGACCAGGCCCGCGACCACGCCGGACGCCGCGCCGAGGGTGGTGGCGTGGCCGTCGCGGATGCGCTCCACGAGCAGCCAGGCGAGCATGGCGGCGCAGGTGGCGACGGTGGTGTTGATGAAGGTGACGCCTGCGGTGGTGTTGGCGGCCAGCGCGGAACCCGCGTTGAAGCCGAACCAGCCGAACCACAGGAGACCGGCGCCGAGCACGACCAGCGGGAGGCTGTGCGGCTTCATCCGGTCCTTGGGCCAGCCGACGCGCTTGCCCAGCACGATCGCCAGCGCGAGACCCGCGGCACCGGCGTTGATGTGGACGGCCGTACCACCGGCGAAGTCGATCGCGAGGAGCTTGTTGGCGATCCAGCCACCGGCGCTCGTGACGTTGCCGTCGGCGTCCTTGACGTCGAAGTCGAACACCCAGTGCGCGACCGGGAAGTACACGATCGTGGCCCAGAGGCCCGCGAACAGCAGCCACGGGCCGAAGCGGGCGCGGTCGGCGATGGCGCCCGAGATCAGCGCCACGGTGATGATCGCGAACATCGCCTGGAAGGCGACGAACACGGTGCTCGGGATGGTGCCGAACAAGGACTCCTTGCCCAGCAGGCCGTCGAGCGCGAAGTACTCGAACGGTTTGCCGACGAGGCCGCCGCCGACGTCGGAGCCGAATGCCGTGGAGTACCCGAACAGCACCCAGAGGACACCCACGACGCCCATGGCGCCCAGGCTCATCATCATCATGTTGAGCACACTCTTCGAACGGACCATGCCCCCGTAGAAGAAGGCAAGTCCCGGTGTCATCAACAGCACCAGTGCGGCACTGGTCAGCACCCAGGCGGTGTCCCCTGTATCCACGTCGACCTCCACTGCATGTCGGTTGCAGGGAGCATCGAAGTGTCCTGTTTCGGCTGGTTGCGCCGAAGGTTTCGCGCAGGTGAACTGTGAAGGTGCTGGTGTTACGGATGGGTTTCGCGCACTTTATCGGACAAGTTCCGGTCACGAACCTGGATTTCCGGCCGTGACTGTGCGCTGGTGACGTTGATCTGTTCAGGTGTTTTCCCGAGGCACTTTCGAGGCTGGATGACCTTGGTGAACACCCGAGGTAACGATGTTATGCGACCCCGGTGGGGATTACCGATAGCGAGCACGTGATCCGGAACGCCGTGCGGGTCGACGGTGAGCGCGATGGTCACCAAAGCGGGAGGGCGACCGGAGATGGTCGGTCGCCCTCCCGCGTCACGTCAGCCCTGCCAGCCGGGCAGGCCCGGCTTCGGGCCCGCCGGCAGCACCTTCGACGGGACCGCGGACCTGGCGTCCGCCGCAGGGGTCTCGGCCGGTTCTACGGCCGCACAGCGGATCCCGTCGCGCGGCACGGTCAGGTCGACGAGGTAGCTGTCGGACGTGCCCCGCGTGCAGTCCGAGCGGTCGTAGGCACCGTGGCCCCAGCCCTCGTACGTCAGCAGCACGGTCTTGTCGCGGCTCTGCCGGTGGGCGTTGGCCGCCCACGCGTACGCGGTCGCGGGGTCGTGCAGGGCGTTGAGCATGAGGATCTTCGGGCCCGCGGTGATGCGGAGCCGGTGCTGCGGGTTGTTGGCCTTCGCCGGGAACCCGATGCAGCCGGCCACGGCGTAGTGGCCGAGCCGGGAGCTGCGCATGTGCGGCGCGAGGCGCCTGGCCTCGGTGATCAGGCCGTTCAGCTCGCGGTAGTCCTTGACGCGGAACTGGAAGTCCTGGCAGAAGACGGCGGGGAACGGGTTCGACGCGACCTCGTCGGCGGCGGACCCGAACGCGGTGGGGGCCGGGACGCCGGTGCCCAGCGCGACGAGCCAGTCGGCCAGGTAGCTCCACGCGGGACCGTAGAAGACGCTGAACGCGGTGCCGGTGATCTCGTCGGCGGTCACCGGGCGGGTCGGGTCGTCGGGGTCCTTGAGCTCGCCGCGGTCGGCCTTGGCGAGCAGGTCGTCCCAGTAGGCGGCGACGTCACGGCCGTGCAGCGCGCACGACTCGGTGCGGTCGCACCACTTCACGAACTCGCGGAACGAGTCCTCGGCGGTGGCGGCCTCGGTGGCGTGGAAGGCCTTGGCGTCGAGGCTGTGGTCCATGTTGCTGTCGATCACCATGGCGCGAATGCGGCTGCCGTAGCGCTCGGCGTACTGCTGGCCCATGATCGTGCCGTAGGAGATGCCGTAGTAGTTGATCTTCTGCTCGCCGAGCGAGCGGCGGATGGCGTCCATGTCGTCGGTGACGGCGATGGTGTCGGCGTGGTCGAAGATGGGGCCGCTCTTGGCGCGGCAGTCCTTGACCAGGGACTCGTTGTACGCCTTGAGGGTGTCGAACTCGGCCTGGTTCTTGGGGAACAGCGACGGTTGCGCGGTCAGCAGTTCCCGCGAGCACTTCACCGGCTGGCTGCGGGCCACGCCGCGCGGGTCGAAGCCGATGATGTCGAAGCGGGCCCGCACCTCCGGACTGAAGTAGGTGTTGGCGCTGAAGGCGAAGTTCACGCCGGAACCGCCGGGGCCACCGGGGTTGATGAGCATGACGCCGACGCGCTTGGCCGGGTCGGTGGCCTTGCGGCGGGCCACGGCGAGGTCGAACTTCTCGCCGCGGGGCTTGCTCCAGTCGATCGGCAGGCTGAGCTTGCCGCATTCCACGTCGGGGACTTCTTCGCACGGTGACCAGGCGATGGAGCCGACGGCCCCTTGGACGTCCGTGTTCCGGTCGGGTGCCGCTCCGGCTGTGCCGGACCCCAGTAGCAGCGTCCCGGAGACCACGACGGCCCCGAACGCCCTGATGATCGATCGCACAGGTTCCTCCCTCGGTCCTGTCCGCCCACCGGAGGACCGGTGGACGGCCCGAGGCTGGCAGCGGGGCGACCGACCTCACATCCGCCTGAGGTCGGAAGGCGATCTCACCCCCGAGGCTGATGACGCCGGACGGGATCTGCGGGATAGAGGCGTTCCGGGGGCAGCAAACACCGCGCCTGCGCGGTTTTCCCGGACCGGAGCAGGTCGGCGATCCTGCGGGTCCGCTCGGTCAGGTCGGTGATGCCGACGGTCCACTCCTCCACGTAGGAGCGGATCACGCCGCGGCCGAGGCCGACCTGGATGCTGTACTCGTTGAGCGCCGCCCCGCGCAGCGACCGCTCCGGATCCCACTGGACGTGCACGTCGGCCCGCGCGAGCACGGCCTGGTCACCGCTGGTCAACGCGCCCGCGGCGAGCGCTTCCTCCCAGCCCGCGCGGGTGATGCGCACGGCCAGGATCCGCTCCTGGCCCGGCTTGCGGCCGAAGTTGCTGCGATGCAGCAGCCACCGGTACGACGGCTTGATCCACGTCATCCGGCCGGAGGAGAACGGCGGCACGAACCGGCCCGCCCGCAGCGCCGGATCGGCGATCCGGTCCGCGTAGGCCTGGTAGACGACGATCGTGTCGGCGTCGTAGTCGGCGCGCACCTCGTACACGATCGGCATCCTGCCCGCGGCCCGCTTCCGGGCGCGACCGGTTTACCGCGGCCGGGACGGCCGACGAGCCGCGCCGGTCCGAGGACGGCGGCGGCCCGATCGGCGATCCGGCCAAACGGCCCTACTCGGCGACCAGCCGGGCGTGCGACTCGGGCAGGAGGTCCAGCCACCGGCGGGTCAGGGCTTCGTGGCCGCTCGCGGTGAGCGCGCCGAAGAGCCGCAGCCGGGCCATGCCGCCGTCGGGGAAGATGTCCAGCCGGGCGTGGGTGACCTCGGTGTCGCCGGGCAGCCGGAAGCGGTGGCGGGTGTCGGGTTGCAGGCGGGTGCGGGGCAGCAGCTCGAACCAGGTGTCGGCGTCCTTGCGGGCGTCGCAGCCGAGCACGGAGGCCCAGCCGGGGGCGTTGCCGAGGAAGTGGCTGGTGTCCAGCTCGGCCATCGTGACCGTGCCCGCTTCCGCGAGCTTCACCACGACCCAGTCGTTGCCGTCGTCACGGCGGCGCGAGGTCTCCCAGCCCTCGCCCATCAGACCGGCCTGGCCGGGGGCGATGAGGTTGCTGGGCGAGCTGTAGAACATGTTGCTGCAGTCGGTGATCGACGCGCCGTTCTCCAGCGCCGCCAGGTCCAGCGCCCCCGCGACGAGGAACCGCGGATCGGCGACCGGGTCGCCGAACACCCGCAGCCGGGCCACGCCGCCGTCCGGGTGCATGGTCAGGCGGACGTGGGTGTAGCGGCGCTCGGCGGTGACGTCGAAGTAGTGCTTCCGGTTGCCCCCCAACGGGGACTTGGGGACGAGCACCTCCCAGTCGGCCGCCGCCAGCTCGTCCGGGGACGGGTAGCCCTCGACTGAGGTGGCCTCCACCGACCCGTGCGGGGGGTAGTTGCCGGTGAAGAACGCGGTGTCGACCACCACGCCGCGCACCACGCCCGGCAGGCCGAGGCGGACGACCGCCTGGTCGTTGCCCGGTGTTCGCCGCCTGCGCGTCTCCCAGCCGTCGTACACCTGGCCTTTGTGGCCGAAGGTGTAGGTCTGGTAGACGGGCTCGGTCGGCCTGATCAGGTTCTCGCGCTCGGCGAAGAACTCGTCGTTGGCCCACACCACGCTCCCGCCCACCGCGCGGGAAGCCAGGTCGGGGAGCCTCGTCCAGCCGGGCACGTCCGTCATGCGTCTCCTCTGGTCAGCAACCGCCCGCGAGGGGTGGTTCCGGTGATTTCCTGGCCGTGCAACCACGTCTGGCGCACGACGCCCGCGAGCGGGCGGCCGTGGTAGGGGGTGACGGGGTTGCGGTGGCGGAGTTTCGTGCGGTCGACGACGAAGGCGTCGTCCGGGGCGAACACGCAGAAGTCGGCGTCGCCGCCCACGGCGATGCGGCCCTTGGTGGTCAGGCCGACCTGGTCGGCCGGGGCCGAGGCCATCCAGCGGACCACGTCGGTCAGGGCGTGGCCGCGTTGTCTGGCCTGGGTCCACACCGCGGGCAGGCCCAGTTGGAGGCTGGCGATGCCGCCCCACGCGGTGGCGAAGTCGCCTGCCTTCAGGTCCGGGGTGCACGGGGAGTGGTCGCTGGCGATGAGGTCGATCGTGCCGTCCGCGAGGCCGCGCCACAGGCCCTCGCGGTTGGCCGCCTCGCGGATCGGGGGGCAGCACTTGAACTGCGTCGCGGTGTCGCCGATCTCCTCGGCGGTGAACGTCAGGTAGTGCGGGCAGGTCTCGACGGTGAGGCGCACGCCGTCGCGCTTGGCCGCGGCGATGACCGGTAGCGCGCCCGCATTGGAGAGGTGCAGGACGTGGGCGCGCGCGCCGGTCCGGCGGGCGGTCTCGATCACCTGCTCGATGGCGATCGTCTCCGCGGCGGGCGGGCGGGAGGCGAGGAAGCCCGCGTAGTCCGGCAGCGAGTCGGTGACGGTGTGCGCGTCCTCCGCGTGCACGATCGCCAGCGCGTCGAACGACCCCAACTCCTCCAAGGCCGCCGTGAACTCGGCGGGCTGGACCTGCGGGAACTCGTCCACGCCGGAGTGCAGCAGGAAGCACTTGAAGCCGAACACGCCCGCGTCGTGCAGGCCGCGCAGGTCGGGCAGGTTGCCGGGGATGATGCCGCCCCAGAAGCCCACGTCGGTGTGCACGCGCCCGCGCGCGGTCTTGCGCTTGACCTCCAGCGCGGCCACGTTGACCGTCGGCGGCAGGCTGTTGAGCGGCATGTCGACGATCGTCGTCACGCCGCCCGCCGCCGCGGCCAGGGTCGCGGTCTCGAAGCCCTCCCACTCGCTGCGGCCGGGGTCGTTGACGTGCACGTGCGTGTCCACGAGCCCCGGCAGCAGCACCTCGTCGTCGGCCAGCGCGATCACGCGGTCGCCGTCCAGTGCGGGCTCGATCGCCACGACGCGACCGTCCCGCACGCCGACGGCGGTCTCGATCTCACCGTCCGGCGTGACCACTCTGCGAGCGCGGAACACCAGGTCGAAGGTCATGCGGCTCACTCTTCCAGCCAGTCCCCCGCGATGCGACCGGCAAGTTCGGCCAGCAGCCGTTCGGGCTCGGCGAAGCAGCGGGTCACGTCCGGTTCGACGTCCAGCAGGGCGTAGGCGCACGTCAGGCCGAGGTCGGCCGGTTCGACCTCGCACCGGCCCGCCACGGCGACCACCGGCACGCCGCCGGACGCCGCCGCCACGCCCGCCGGGGCCTTGCCGTGCCGGGTCTGGGCGTCCAGCGAGCCCTCGCCGGTGATCACCAGCCGGGCGCCGGGCAGGGCGTCGGCGAAGCCGATCAGGTCGAGCACCACCTCGATGCCCGGTCGTCGGCGCGCGCCCAGCAGGGCGAGGGCGGCGAAGCCGATGCCGCCCGCCGCGCCCGCGCCGGGGGTGTCGGCGAACTCGTGGCCCACCTCGTCCGCCCAGGCGCGCAGGCGTTCCTCGAGCACCTCGACGTCGGCCGCCGAAGCGCCCTTCTGGGGCCCGTACACCGCCGCCGCGCCGGTCGGGCCCAGCAGCGGGTTGTCCACGTCGCTCGCGAGCACCACGTCGATGCTGGCGAAGTCGTAGCCCTCCAACGCCTCCACCATGCCGCGCCCGCCGTCGGTGCACGCGCTGCCGCCGACGCCGAGCACGATCCGCGTGCAGCCGACGTCCAGCGCGCTGCGCAGGAGTTCGCCGGTGCCGCGACTGGTCGCCGTCAGGGGCGCCAACGGGCGGAGCCCGGCCAGTCCGGACGCCGCCGCGACCTCCACGACGGCGGTGTCGCCGCGCACCGCGAAGGAGGCGGCAACGGGTTTGCCGACGGGACCCGTGACCCACCGGCCGACGCGGGTGAACCCGGCGGCGATGGCGGCGTCGACCGTGCCGTCACCGCCGTCGGCCACCGGCAGGCAGCGCACGTCCAGGCCGGGGACCGCCTCCCGCAGGCCGCGCGCCACGGCGTCGGCGACCCGCGGGGCGGTGAGCGATCCCTTGAACTTGTCCGGCGCCACCAGGACGTGACCGGTCACGGCACCGGCTCGAACTCGCGCACGGCGGCGATGGAGACGCCGTTGGCCGTGTTGCCCTCGCGTTCGATCATGATCTCGACGAGCACGGGGCGGCTGGTGCGGTCGGCCTCCTTGCGCGCCCACTCCAGCGACTCGCGGATCCGCTCGGGCTCGGTGACGCGGAGGCCGGAGCAGCCGTAGGCCTCCATGATCTTGACGTTGTCGGAGCCGTTGACGTCGTAGTGGATGTCGACCTCGTACTTCATGTCGTAACCGCCGTGGTCCTCGGCCATCCGGATCAGGCCCAGGTACTCGTTGTTGAGCATGATCAGCACGAACGGCACGTCGTACTGCGCTCCGACGGCGAGTTCCTCCACGAGGAACTGGAACGAGTAGTCGCCGACGATCCCGACGACCTCGGCTCCGGGATCGGTGCGCTTCAACGCCTTCTTCACGCCGATGGCCGCCGGGATCTCCCAGCCGAGCGGTCCGGCCTGCCCGCACACCTGGTAGTGCCGCGGCTTGTGCGCCTTCTGGTGCTGCCCGGACCAGATCTGGTACAGCCCGATCGCCGTGACGAAGTAGGTGTCGGGTCCGTAGTACTCGTTGATCTCCTTGAACACCCTGGGCGCCTTGACCGGCACGTTCGGGAAGTCCTCGCGCCGCGTCAGGGTCGCCTTCAACTCCTGGACGCGCGCGACCCACTCCCCCGCCGCGCGACCGGCGTCACGGGAGCGCGCGAGGTCGACGATCGCGCGCAGGAACAGCTTCGTGTCGGCGACGATCCCGAGGTCCGGCCCGAAGACGCGGCCGATCTGCGTGGGCTCGGAGTCCACGTGGATGAACGTCCGCGAGCCCCGGTAGGTGTCCAGGTCGCCGGTGTGCCGGTCGCCGAACCGCGCGCCCAGCGCCAGCACCAGGTCCGACTCCAGGAAGGACGCGTTGCCGTAGCGCTGCGAGGTCTGGATGCCGGTCATGCCCGCGTACAGCGGGTGGTCCTCGTCGATCGCGCCCTTGCCCATCAGGGTCGCCTGGATCGGCACCTGGAGGTACTCGGCCAGCTCCAGCAGCTCCTGGTGCGCCTCGCCGAGGATCACGCCGCCGCCCGCGAGCAGCAGCGGCTTCTCGGCCGCCAGCAACAACTCCAGCGCGCGCTCGACCCGTGGACCGTGCGGCACCGCCCGCGTGACGGGCAAGGGCGCGTCGATCGTGGAGTCCCACTCGATCTCCTGCTTCTGCACGTCCACGGGCAGGTCGATCAGCACCGGGCCCGGCCGTCCCGAACGGGCGATCCGGAACGCCTCGCGGAAGATCCACGGCGCTTGCGCGGCCTCCTTCACCTGCACCGCCCACTTGGTGACCGGCTTGGCGATCTCGACGATGTCGACCGCCTGGAACGCCTCTTGGTGCAGCTTGGTGGACACCGCCTGGCCGGTGATGCACAGGATCGGCACCGAGTCGGCCTGCGCGGTGTACAGCCCGGTGATCATGTTCGTGCCCGCGGGACCGGACGTGCCGATGGCGACGCCGACGTTGCCGGTCGTGCGCGACCAGCCGTCGGCCATGTGCGTCGCGCCCTCCTCGTGCCGCACGATCAGGTGCTCGATCGTGCCGTCTAGTTCCATCGCCTTGTAGAACGGCAGAATCGCGGCGCCGGGGCAGCCGAACACGGTGTCGACGCCCTCGGACTTGAGGACCTCGACGACGGCCTGCATGACGGGGATCTTCGGCATTACGCCCTCCCGGAGAGGTTCTCGACGACCTTGAGCAGGGCGGAGTGGTCGAGGGAGCCGTACCCCTGCGCCCGTCCCGCCGCGATGAGCTGGGCGATCAGCCCCGTCACCGGAAGTGCGACGTCGACCTGCCGGGCCGCGGCCAGCGCGATGCCCATGTCCTTGTGGTGCAGGTCGATCCGGAAGCCGGGAGCGAACTCGCGGGCGATCATGCTGTCCCGCTTGAGGTCCAGGATCCGGTTGGCGGCCAAGCCGCCCGCGAGCACGTCGAGGCCCGCCTTGGCGTCCACACCGGACGCCTCCAGCAGCACGATGGCCTCCGCGACGAGCGCGTAGATGCCGCCGACCATCAGCTGGTTGGCCGCTTTCACGACCTGGCCCGCGCCGTGCGGTCCGACGTGGACGACGGTCTTGCCGACCGCGTCCAGCACCGGCCGGGCCGCCGCGAAGTCCGCTTCCTCACCGCCGACCATGATGGACAGCGACGCCTGCCTGGCCCCGGCCTCACCGCCGGACACCGGCGCGTCCAGCACCCGGATCCCCTTGGCGGCAGCGGCTTTCGCCACGGCCACCGAGGTCTCCGGCCGGATCGTGCTCATGTCGATCAGCAGCGTTCCGGGGGCCGCCAGTTCCAGCACACCGCCTTCGCCGAGGACGACGTCCTCGACCTGCGGGTGGTTCGGCAGCATGGTGATCACGACGCCCGCGCCCGCCACCGCGTCGGCGACGCTCGCCGCCGCCGTGCCGCCCGCCGCGACGAGCTTCGCGACCGAGTCGGCGCTGAGGTCGAAGCCGGTCACGGCGTGCCCGGCCGCGACGAGGTGCCCGGACATGGGCGAGCCCATGATGCCGAGGCCGATGAACCCGATGGTGGTCACTGGTCTTCCTCCCTGGTCAGCCAGCCGAAGCTGGCGGCGCTGGGGCCGGTCGGCTGGTACTCCGCGCCGACGAACCCCTGGTAGCCGTTGGCGTCGAGCCGGGCGAGCAGTCGTGGCAGTTCCAGCTCGCCGGAACCCGGTTCGCCGCGGCCGGGGGCGTCGGCGATCTGCACGTGGCCGATCCGCGCGGTGTGCTCGGCGATCACGGCGTCGAGGTCGTCGCCGTTGACGGCGAGGTGGTAGAGGTCGGCCAGCAGCGCCACGTTGGGCTTGCCGAGCCGGTCGACGACGGCGAGCGCGTCGGCCGCCGTGAGCAGCGGGTAGGCGGGGATCGCGCTGACCGGCTCCAGCAGCACGGTCGCGTCGATCGCGGCGGCCGCGTCGGCGGCGAACGCGAGGTTCCACAACGCCAGCGCGTCCTGCTCCGCGGGGTCCACGCCCTCGATCCGGTTGCCGTACAAGGCGTTGAACGCCCGGCAGCCCGTCTCACGGGCGATGCCGATCGCGATGTCGACGCTCGCCTTGAACTCGCCTTCCCGGCCCGGCCACGACACCAGGCCGCGGTCGCCGCCCGGCAGGTCGCCCGCGAAGAAGTTGAGGCCGACGAGCCGCACGCCCGCGGCGGTGATCGCGCCGACGAACTCCGCGACCTCGCGCTCGTCCGGCTGGGCGGTCGCGAAGGGCCACCAGAACTCCACCGCGTCGAACCCGGCGGCGCGGGCGGCGGCGGGTCGGTCGAGCAGCGGCAGCTCGGTGAACAGGATCGAGAGGTTGACGTCGAACCGCATGAGCAATCCTTCCACAATGCGGAAGTTAATTTCCGTACAACGAGAGCGTAGGCGGCAATCGCGGAAGAGCGCAAGACTGTTGACAGCACTCGACGCCGCTCGTACCGTCCCTCACTGCGGAAAAGGAATTCCGCGATACAGAAAAGGACACGCCCTTGCCGGGACTGCCAGGCTTCAACTCCGCACCGGCGGACGACCTCCGCCCCCTGCTCGCCGAATGCCTCGCGGTCCCCCGCTGGGTCGACGCCGTCGTGGACGGCAGGCCCTACGCGGACGTGGACGCGCTCGCGGCCAAGGCCGAGATCGACCTGGAGACCCACGAGATCCTCGGCGCCATCGCGGGCCACCCCCGCATCGGCGAACGCGCGAAGCACGACGGGATCTCGGCGAAGTGGTCGTCGGCCGAGCAGTCCGGGGTCGACGTCTCGCTCGCGGACCGGCTCGTGGCGGCGAACCTGGCCTACGAGGAGCGGTTCGGCCACATCTACCTGGTGTGCGCGACCGGCCTGAGCGGCGAGCAGATGCTCGCGGACTTGGCGGCCAGGATGGACAACGACCCCGACACCGAACTCCGCGTGGTGAACCGCGAACTGGCCAAGATCGCCGCCCTGCGGCTGCGCAAGGCCGTCGCGTGACCCCGCCGACCAGCAGAAGGAGCTGACGAATGGCCATCATCCTGGGGCCGAACCAGTACGGGAAGGCGGAGAACCGCCTCGTCGCCGTGTCCCGCGACGGGTCCGTGCACACGATCAAGGACCTCACCGTCAGCACCTCGCTGCGCGGCGACCTCGCGGACACCCACCACACCGGCGACAACTCCAAGGTGCTCGCGACGGACACGCAGAAGAACACGATCTACGCGTTCGCCAAGCAGGCGCCGATCGGCGAGATCGAGGACTTCGCCCTGCGGCTCGGACGGCACTTCGTCGACACGCAGGAGGCCATCACCGGCGCGCGGATCCTGGTCGACGAGCACGGGTGGAACCGGATCGACGCCAACGACCACTCGTTCGTCCAGGGCAGCAACGAGAAGCGCACCACCGCCGTGACGATCGCCGGGGCGGACGCGTGGGTCGTGTCGGGGCTGAAGGACCTCGTGGTGCTGAAGTCGACCGGGTCGGAGTTCCACGGGTTCCCGAAGGACCCGTACACGACGTTGAAGGAGACGGACGACCGCATCCTCGCCACGTCCGTGACGGCCCGGTGGCGCTACCTGGGCACGGACGTCGACTGGGCGAAGAGCTCCGCCGAGATCCGCGAGGTGCTGCTGGCGACGTTCGCGACCAAGCACAGCCTCTCGTTGCAGCAGACGCTGTACGCGATGGGCGAGGCCGTGCTGCTGGCCCGGCCGGAGGTGGCCGAGGTGCGGATGTCGATGCCGAACAAGCACCACTTCCTGGTGGACCTCAGCGCGTTCGGGCTGGAGAACGACAACGAGGTGTTCTACGCGGCCGACCGGCCGTACGGGCTCATCGAGGGGACGGTGCTGCGCGACGACGTCGAGGGCGCCGGGCACGCGTGGGACACGCTGCCCGCGTTCTAGCATCGGGGCCGTGCAGCCCTTGATCGTCCGGCGCGTGCTCGGCGACGGACCGTTCGCCGAGATCGGTGATCCCCTGGCGCTGGTCGAGCACGGGGACCTGGTCGCCGTGGGCGGGCACGTGTCGTGGCTCCAGCGGATCGGGATGTCGGCCGCGGGACGGGGGTGGAAGCCCCACGCGATCGGCGTCTACGACCGCGCGGACCTCCGGTGCCGGTTCCTCGTGCGGTCGCGGTACCCGGTGCGCTCGATGGCCTTCCACCCCCGATCACCGCTGCTGGCCATCGGCACCGGCAGCTACGACGGCGGGATGTCCTTCCACGGCGAGCTGCTCCTGCTGAACCTCGACACCGGCGAGGTCGTGTCGGCGCTGGAGTCGGGGCCCGAGGTGCGGGTGGTCGTGTGGCGGGCGTGGCGGGACGGGCAGGTGCTCGACCTCGCCGTGTCCCCGTACAGCGACGAGGAGTTGGGGCGGGATTCCTACACCGTCGGGTTCGACGCGATGGTCGTCCGCGAGGACTGGACGGCCGTGCGGGACGGGGAGATCGGCCGCCGGGAACTGGACGGGCCGATGCGGGAGAGCGGCGCGTCGGCGAGCGCGGAGGAGGCCCGCGCGCGCGTCGTGGGCCTCTGCCCGGAGTGGGCGCCACGACGGGACGTGTGGGCGGTGGAGCACCTGCCGGACGGCCGGGTCCTGGCCGCTCTGGACGGCGCCCGCGTCGAGTGCTGGTCCGCGGCAGGCGAGCGGGAGTGGGCGGTGGTGGACGGGAGCGTCGGCCAGCAGTTGGACCTCGCGCCCGAGTCGGTGTGGTGCGTGGCGCGAGTGGGCTGGGGCGCGTCGGTCGGCCTCCACTCGCTCCGGGACGGGAAGCCGCTGGACCCGCCAGACCCCCGTGTCGTCGACCTGCTGACGGCCCGCGCCGAGCACCGGATCGCGGTCCGGCACGGCTCCGCGTGGTACTTCCGGCACTCCCCGGACCACGACGTCGACCACTTCGTCCTGTCGCTGCGGGACGTCCGGGTCGCCACGGCGACTCCGGACGGCCTGGTGCGGCTGTTCCCGCTGGACTGGACCGGTGAGCACCGCCGGACGCCGTGGTGCGGGCCCGCCGTCGAGGTGGCGGGCGCGCTCGTGCTCACGGGCGTCTCGATCGACGGACCGCCGCGCGCCACCCTGGTCCGCAGGCGGCTGCCGGGCGGTGAGGTCGACTGGCACACCCACCTCGACCACCAGGTGACCGCGGTCGAGGTGAGCGGGGCGGTCCTCTACGCCGCGCTGGACTCCGGGGCGCTGCTGGCGCTCGACGTCGGGACCGGCGAGGTGCTGCGGGAGCACGCGCTGGTCGTGAACGGCCACCCGACGGTGGGGCTGTCGCTGGCTTCCGCCGGGCCGGGGCGGCTGCTGGTCGGCACGGTGGACGGGCGGGTGCTGGAGCTGCACCAGCCCTGACCTGCGATGTTCACCCGATAGTGGCGCAAGTCACTCGTTCGGCGGAATATGGTCGCTCACAGAGCACCGCTGAGTGACTGCAAGATGACGAAAAGGCCGTACTCTCGCAAACATGAGTGATGTCAAACGGGGTCTCTCGCCGGTCACGATGTTCCTGGACGACGAAGCCGTGATCACCGTGTCGGGGGCGCTGGACGCCACGACGGCTCCGGACTTCAAGCGCATGGTCGCCGACTTCTTCGAGGTGGCCGACCGCCCGGACGTCGACGTGCTGACCCTGGACCTCTCCTCCGTGTCCGCCTGCGACCAGGCCGCGCGCGACCTCGTCCGCTACGCGCAGGCCATCTGCGCCGACCGCGCGCTCGCCCTGCGCGTCGTGCCCAGCGCCCCTGTGAGCCGGGCCCTCACGAAGCACTAGGAACCGCAACAACTAGGCACTCCGGCTCGCCAACGCCCGCAGGTCCTCGACCGTCAAACCCGTCTCCCGCAGCACCTCGGCCTCGTCGAGCGCGCCGCAGTCCAGCGCGCGCAGGAACGAGGACGACAGCGCTTGCGCGGTCGCGGGCTCGTCGAGCACCGTCCCACCGGCCCGGTCCACGTACGCCTTCAACCGGCGAGCGTCGGCCTCGACGCCCTCCAGGTAGAAGGCGTGCACGGCCGCGTACCGGGTGACGAGCTGCGCCGGGTGCAGGTCCCAGCCCTGGTAGAAGCCGTGCGCCAACGACCGCCGCACGAGCCCGTAGTGCGTCCGCCAGCCCTCCGCCACGGCGTCGCCGACCGGCAGCACGTTGGTCGACCCGTCGGACACCCTGACCCCGGCGTTGGCCGCCGCCACCTGCATCACGTTGCGCGCGAAGTCGCACGCCCCGTGCGCCAGGTGCTGGTGCGCGGCCCCGAGCCCGCAGCCCGCCGTGTAGTCGTACGTGCCGAAGTGCAGCCCCGACACACGCCCGCGACCGGCCGCCAGGAACCGCGGGATCGCCAGCCTGCCCTCGGGGTCCACGATCGACTGCGTGGTCTCGACCTGGATCTCGAACCGCAGCGGGATCCCGAACAGGTCGAGGACCTCGCCGAACACCTCCACCTGCTCGACCGACGTCACCTTGGGGAACGTGATCACGAAACCGGGCGGCGGATCGCCCAGCGCGGTCAGGAACACGTCCAACGTCCGGAGGCCGCGCTCGCGCAACGCCTTGGTGTCGAACGACTTCATCCGCAGCCCGACGTACGGCGGCAGCCCGCCGTCGTCGCGCCAGCCTGCCACGACCCGCGCGGTCCGCTCGGCGTCGGCGTCCTCCACGGCGTCGTCCGGAGCCCCGTAGCCGTCCTCGAAGTCGATCCGCAGGTCCTCCACGGGTTCGGCGGCGAGCTTGGCGCGCACCCGGTCGAGGACGCGCGGGGCCAGGGCCTCCGGCAGCAGGGCGGTCACCGCGTCGGGCTGGGAGTCCAGCGCGGCAAGCGCTTGCGCGCCCCAGGAGCGGACGACGTCCTCCGTCACCGCCGACGCGGGGACGTAGCAGGTGTGCACGGGCTGGCGGCCGTCCGGCAGCACCCGCTCCACATCGGACAGCCGCGCGGTGGCGGCCGCGACCGCCACCGCGTCGAGCGAGGTCCTCACCACGTCAGGGGATCTTGGCGTAGGCGGGGACGGTGAGGAAGTCCGCGAACTCCTCGGACAGGGCGACCTGCTCGAACAGCTCGGCCGCCACGTCCACGTGCTCGCCGGACAGCTCGGACTTGGTGCGCGCCAGCACTTCCCGCACCAGGTCCGCCGTCACGGGTGTGCCGTCGCTGAGCACAACCTCGTTGTGCACCCACTGCCACAGCTGGGACCGGCTGATCTCGGCGGTCGCCGCGTCCTCCATCAGGTTGTGGATGGCCGCCGCGCCGTTGCCGCTCAACCAGGACACGAGGTAGCGCAGGCCGACGTCCACGGCGGACTCGACGCCCGCCCTGGTCGCCTCGCCGCCGGTGGCCTTGAAGTCCAGGAGCTGCGCGGCCGTCACGGACACGTCGTCGCGCTGCCGGTCGAGCTGGTTGGACTTGCCGCCGAGCTGGGCGTCGAAGATCTCCCGGCACACCGGCACGAGGTCCGGGTGCGCGACCCACGAGCCGTCGAAGCCGTCGGTGGCCTCGCGGGTCTTGTCGTCGCGGACCTTCGCCAGCGCCCGCTCGGTGACCTCGGGGTCGCGCCGGTTCGGGATGAACGCGGCCATGCCGCCCATCGCGAACGCCCCGCGCTTGTGGCAGGTGCGCACCAGCAGTTCGGTGTAGGCGCGCATGAACGGCGCGGTCATGGTGATGCTGTTGCGGTCCGGCAGCACGAAGTCCGCGCCCGCGTCGCGGAAGTACTTGATGACGCTGAACAGGTAGTCCCAGCGGCCCGCGTTCAGGCCCGACGCGTGGTCGCGCAGCTCGTAGAGGATCTCCTCCATCTCGAACGCGGCCGGGATGGTCTCGATCAGCACGGTCGCGCGGACCGAGCCGTGCGGGACGCCGAGCTGCTTCTCGGCGGCGGTGAACACGTCGTTCCACAGCCGCGCCTCGAGGTGGCTCTCCATCTTCGGCAGGTAGTAGTACGGCTTGCCGAGCGAGGCGTTGTGGAAGAAGTGCAGGCCGAAGTCGACCAGCGCGCCCACGGCGGGGCGGCCGTCGATCTCCAGGTGCCGCTCGTCGAGGTGCCAGCCGCGCGGGCGGACCACGATCGCCGGGCGCTCCACGTCGTCCTTCAGCGCGTAGTGCTTGCCCTCGGGCGAGGTGAACTCGATGGTGCCGCGCGCGGCGTCGTAGAGGTTGACCTGGCCGGAGACCACGTTCTCCCAGTGCGGGGTGTTCGCGTCCTCCAGGTCGGCGAGCCACACCTTGGCGCCGGAGTTGAGGGCGTTGATCGCCATCTTCCGCTCGGTCGGCCCGGTGATCTCGACGCGCCGGTCGGTCAGCGCGGGCGGGGCGGCGGCGACGCTCCAGTCACCCGCGCGGACGTTCGCCGTCTCGGGCAGGAAGTCCAGCTTCCCGGTCGCGCGGCGTTCGGCGCGGCGCTTCAGCAGGTCGTCGCGGGTCGAGGCGAACGCCCGGTGCAAACCGGCCACGAAGTCGAGCGCCTCCGGGGTGAGCACCTCCTCGTCCCGTTCGACCTGGGAGCCGAGTACAGCGACACCGATGTCGGGCATGGAGGTCCTCACTCTTTCTTGGACACACAGCTTCTGGGGGTACTTTTCTACTTCGCGGACTATAGTTTTTGCATAGCGGAACTGCAACGACGACTAGACTCCACCCGGCCGACTACGGGAGTGATCATGGCGCGCGAGTCCTCAGGTGGAGTGCAGTCCCTCCAACGCGCCTTCGACCTGCTCGAACGACTGGCCGACGCGGGCGGCGAGGCGAGCCTGTCCGAGCTGGCCGCCACCACCGGGCTGCCGCTGCCGACCATCCACCGCCTCATCCGCACCCTTGTCACGCTGGGGTACGTGCGGCAGAACCGCAACCGTCGCTACACCCTCGGTTCGCGGCTGATCCGGCTCGGCGAGAGCGCGGGCCGCCAGTTCGGCACGTGGGCGCGGCCGTTCCTGACCGAACTGGTCGACGAGGTCGAGGAGACGGCGAACCTCGCGGTGCTCGACGGCGACGAGGTCGTGTACGTGGCGCAGGTGCCGTCGAAGCACTCGATGCGGATGTTCACCGAGGTCGGCCGACGGCTGCTGCCGCACGGGACGGGCGTCGGCAAGGCCATGCTGTCGCAGCTGCCGCGCGCCGAGGTCGTGGCGCTGCTGGAGCGCACCGGGCTGCCCGCGTACACGCCGAACACGATCACCGACCCGCAGGAGCTGCTGGACTCGCTGGCCCAGATCGCCGAGCAGGGCTACGCGCTGGACGAGAGCGAGCAGGAACTCGGCGTGCGCTGCATCGCCGTGCCGCTGGTGGGCGCTCCGACCCTGTCGGCCGTGTCGGTGTCCGGTCCGGAGGGCCGTCTCACCAAGGACGCCGTCGCGCGGATCCTGCCCGAGGTCTTGGCCATCGCGAAGCGGTTGACGGACCAGGCCGCTAGTTCCTGAGCGTCCAGGGCTTCGGCCTCCCGGCGCCCAGCAACCCCCGGTAGACCACGCTCAGCCGGTCCGCGGTGCCCTCGGCCCGCAGGACGTCGACCAGGCGGCGGGTCAGCAGCCCCGAAGCGCGGGCGGCCACCAGCGTGGGCACGCCGGGGATGTCGAGCTGCTCGGAGAGCACCGACCGCGGATCTCCCAGCGCCGCAAGGACTTCAGGGGCGAACGCGCAGTCCAGCACCAGCACCCGCTGGTGGGCCGGGGCGTCCAGCAGCACGTCCCGGACGTCCCGGAACGGCAGCGCGGTCCACCGCACCCGGTCGAGCCTGGTGTCCGGGGTGGCGAGGAACAGCCTGCCCCGCCCGTCCAGCAGCCCGTGGCCCGAGTAGTACGCGAACAGCAGTTCCTCGGCCTGCGAGGCGGCCAGCTCCAACTCGTCGCCGAACACCCGGACGGTCCGGTCCGCCAGCACCGAGCAGCGCAGGCCCCCGTCGACGAGGACCTCGGCCAACTCCGCCAGGTCGCTCCGCACCGCGGGCAGCTCGGCCAGGCCGGGGTCCGCCGCGCGGCTGGTGCCCATCAGCACCGCGCGCGACCGGACGCCGTCGGGTAATCGCACGTCACTCCCGACCGCGGGTCAGCTCGGCGGTCCCGCCGTCCGGCGCGGTGAGCAGCACGGTCACCTCGGCCTCCCGCCGGTCGAGCCACGCCGACACCGACTCGGCGAGCGGGGACGTGCCACCTGCTCCGAGCGAGACCAGGACGACGGTCGCGAGACCGCCCTTCTCCCCCGGCTGGGCGCCGGGCAGCTCGAAGGTCACCCGGTCGTGGAACTCGGGGGTGCCCGCGAGCCAATCCCGCAACGCCAGCAGGTCCCCGTGCGTGCCACCGGCCACCTGAAGTCGCGCCCGCACCGCAGCCCCCTTGATCAGCGAGAAACAGCAGGTTACTCCACCCCTAGGCAGGTTTCGAACCCACGTTAGGGGCCCGCCAGGGGTGTTCGCCCACTGACGGTGTCCCTATCGTTTTATCTCGAGTATCGCCATTCCGCCATATCGCGGTAACGACTGGAGAAGGCGGCGCATTCGCATGAAGGTATTGGTTACAAGCTGCCCCAACCAGGGGCATTTCTACCCGATGATCCCGCTGTTGTGGGCGCTTCGGAGCGCTGGTCACCACGTCGTCGTCGCGATGCCGAAGACCATGGCGGGCGTGACCGCGTCGGCGGGGGTGTCGGCGATCTCCCTCGGCGACGACGTGCCGCTGGCCGAGCTCGTGGCCGACCACGCCCGGCGGCCCCCGCAGGACGCCAGCGTCGAGTCGCTGGCCGAGCACGTCGCCGACTACTACGGCCCGCTGGCGGAGCGGCACGTCGGGAAGCTGTTCGAGATCGCCGAGCGCTGGCGGCCGGACGTCGTGATGCACACGTCGTGGGAGTACGCGGGCCCGATCGTGGCCGCCCGGCTCGGCATCCCGACGGTGAAGCACGGCTGGGGCCTGACGCTGCCGCCGGAGGTCGACGAGCTGGTGCACCAGCGGCTGGCGTACCTCTACCGCGACTGGGGCCTGCACGGCGCGCCGCCGCCGCCCGTGCGCTGGATCGACGTGTGCCCGCGCAGCATGCAGGTCGGCAAGCCGCCCGCCGAGTCGCTGCCGATGAGCTGGATCCCGTTCAACGGGTCCGCCGTGCTGCCGGACTGGCTGCTGGACAAGCCGCTGGGCAAGCGCGTGGCCGTGACCTTGGGGAACGTGCCGATCCGGGGCAAGCACTCGGAGGTGCTGCACACGACGCTGGAGGCGATGCGGGACATCGACGCCGAGGTCGTGGTGGCCGCGGGCTGGGGCCTGGACCACGACGGCGACCTGCCCGCGAACGTTCGCGTGGTGCGCGGGATGCCGCTGCACGACCTGCTGCCGACGTGCGACCTGGTGATCAACCACGGTGGCGCGGGCAGCCTCCTCGCCACGATCGCGCACGGCCTGCCGCAGGTGGTGCTGCCGCAGATGTGCGTGCACTTCCAGCACGGCGACCGGCTCGCGGCCATCGGCGGCGCGGTGTCGCTGCACCCGGCCGAGCAGACCGTGGAGAACATCCGCGAGGCCGTCTGCGGGCTGCTCACCCACTCCGGCGCGCGGCTCGTCGCGGCCCGGCTCCAGCAGGAGAACGACGACCAGCTGTCCCCCGCGTCCGTGGTGAAGCACCTCGAGACCGTGGTGTCCCCGCGCACCGAATGGGCTGCCGCATGAGCCTCGAGGAAGAAATCCTGGAAACCGTCCGGAAATACCACCGGGAGAAAGCGGAGACCGCGGAATTCATTCCCGGTGAAACGCCGATCCTCACCGGAGGGGCGGTGTTCGACGAGGACGACCGGGTGGCCGTCGTCGAGGCCGCGTTGAACATGCGGATCGTTTCCGGGAAGTCGACGCGGGAATTCGAGACGGCGTTGGCGCGGACGTTCGGCCTGCGCAAGGCGTACATGGTCAACTCGGGCTCGTCGGCGAACCTGGTCGCGGTGACCGCGCTGACGTCCCGCAGCCTCGGCGAGCGCAGGCTCCAGCGCGGCGACGAGGTCGTGACCGTCGCGGCGGGCTTCCCGACCACGGTGAACCCGATCATCCAGAACGGTCTCGTGCCCGTCTTCGTCGACGTGCAGCTGGGGACCTACAACGCCACCGCCGAGGCCATCGCGTCCGCGGTCGGCCCGAAGACCAAGGCGATCGTGCTCGCCCACACGCTGGGCAACCCGTACGAGGTCGAGGAGATCGCCCAGATCGCCCGTGACAACAACCTGTGGCTCGTCGAGGACAACTGCGACGCCTTGGGTTCCACCTACCGCGGCAAGCTGACCGGCACGTTCGGCGACCTGGCGACCGTGAGCTTCTACCCCGCGCACCACATCACCACGGGTGAGGGCGGCTGCGTCGCGACCGGCAACCTGAAGCTGGGCAAGATCGTCGAGTCGGTCCGCGACTGGGGCCGCGACTGCTGGTGCGAGCCCGCGCACGACAACACGTGCCACAAGCGCTTCGGCTGGCAGCTGGGGACGCTGCCGCAGGGCTACGACCACAAGTACACGTACACGCACATCGGCTACAACCTGAAGTCCACCGACCAGCAGGCCGCGCTGGGCGTGACCCAGCTGGCGAAGCTGGAGACGTTCTCCGCGGCCCGCAGGCGGAACTGGCAGCGGCTGCGCGACGGGCTGGCCGACGTGCCGGGCCTGGTCCTGCCGGAGGCCACGAAGGACAGCGACCCGAGCTGGTTCGGGTTCCTGCTGACGCTGGGCCGCGAGCTGCCGTTCCGGCGGGCCGAGCTGGTGTCGTTCCTGGAGGGCCGCAAGATCGCCACGCGGCTGCTGTTCGGCGGCAACCTGACCCGCCAGCCCGCCTACCAGGGCGCGGAGTACCGCGTGGTGGGCGACCTGACGAACAGCGACGTCATCACCGAGCGCACGTTCTGGCTGGGCGTCCACCCGAAGCTGACCGACGAGATGATCGACTACATGACGTCGTCGATCCGCGAGTTCGTCCGCTCGAAGGTGGGGTCGCTGGCCGCTGTGTGATCCGTGGGACGAGGTCCTCTACGCGTTGTCGGTGAGGACCTCGTCCACGAACCGGTTCAGGTTCGACACGGTGCGCTCGATCCGCTCGTCCACGCTCAGCGCCTCGGTCGGCTTCGGGCCGGACGCGCTGCGCCTGCCGCGGGTGTACTGGCAGCAGGCCAGGTCCGCGCAGATGTACGTGCCGACGGTGTTGCCGAGCTTGCCCGCCGCCCCGACCCGGCGGGCCGAGAACAGCGACACGTCGGCCTGGCCGTGGACCGTGCAGCAGAACGCGCACATCGACTGCTTGACCCGGCCCTTGGGCTGGGTCGCGGACGACAGCGCGAGGCCCACGAGCCCGTCCTCGCGCGGCAGCACGACGTAGGCGTTGTTCACCGCCTTGGGGTCGCGCCAGCCCAAGAAGTCCAGGTCCGACCACGCGATGTCGGCCAGCTTCCCCGGCAGCGTCAGGCGCTTCGCCTCGCCCTTCGAGCAGTTGACGAACGAGTTCCTGATGGCACTTTCGGCTAGCGCGTCCACGGGCCGATCATCCGTTCCGGTCTCGGTGCGGGGCAACCGGATTTAGCCGAGCAGGGCGTCCACGAAGGCGCCCGGCTCGAACGGGGCCAGGTCGTCGGCCCCCTCGCCGAGGCCCACGAGCTTGACCGGGACGCCGAGTTCGCGCTGCACCTGGAAGACGATGCCGCCCTTGGCGGTGCCGTCGAGCTTGGTGAGGACGATGCCGGTGATGGCGACGACCTCGGCGAACACGCGGGCCTGGGTGAGGCCGTTCTGCCCGGTGGTGGCGTCGAGGACCAGCAGCACCTCGTCCACTTCGGACTGCTTCTCCACGACCCGCTTGACCTTGCCCAGCTCGTCCATGAGGCCGGTCTTGGTGTGCAGGCGGCCCGCCGTGTCGATGAGGACGGTGTCCACGCCGAGGTCGATGCCGCGCTTCACGGCCTCGAACGCCACCGAGGCCGGGTCGCCGTTCTCCGGGCCGCGCACGGTGTCCGCGCCGACCCGTGAACCCCAGGTCTGGAGCTGGTCGGCGGCGGCGGCGCGGAACGTGTCCGCCGCGCCCAGCAGCACCGTGCGGCCGTCGGCGACGAGCACGCGGGCCAGCTTGCCGGTGGTGGTGGTCTTGCCGACGCCGTTGACGCCGACGACCAGCGCGACGGCGGGCTTGCCGTCGGCGTGGGGCAGGGCGCGCACGGAGCGGTCCAGGTCGGGGTGCAGCTTCTCGATCAGCACCTCGCGCAGCAGCGCGCGGGCCTGGTCGGGGGTGCGCACGCCGCGCGAGACGATCTCCGCGCGGAGGGTCTCGACGATCTCCATCGTGGTGGCCGCGCCGAGGTCGGCGAGCAGCAGCGTGTCCTCGACGTCGGTCCAGGAGTCCTCGTCCAGGTCGCCCGCGCCGAGCAGGCCCAGCAGGCCGGTGCCGAGCGTGGAGCGGGACCGGGAGAGCCTGCCGCGCAGGCGTTCCAGCCTGCCCGAGGTGGGCTCGATCTCGTCGAGCGCGGGCTCGTCCTCGACGTGCTCGGGTTCGGGTTCGGCCTTGGGTTCGACCACGACCTCGTCGGGGATGGCCACGTCCACGAGCGGCCGCTTGACCGAGTCGCGCGGCACGGACGCGTCGTCGCCGACACCGGGTTGGCCGTCGACCTCCGTCCGGTCGGCGACGGGGTGCTCGGCGGGCGCGAACGCGATGCCGCCCCCCGCCTTGTACCCGGTGGCCTTCGGGGTCTCCTCCCGGTCGGTCAGGCTGATCCGCCTGCGGCGGGCCAGGACCACACCGACGACGAGGGCCACCGCGAGCACGGCCACTACGGCTACAACGATCCAGATCACGGTCTCGGTCGACACGGGCGCCATCCTCGCACGGTGCCCCGTGTGGCCAGTCGACAAACCACTCCCGCAGTCGGCGAATCACCCACGAACAGACCTTGCGGTCCCGAGCCGTGTGCAATAGACCACACAACGTGAAGGTCATCGGGGTGATCTCGGGTACGTCGATGGACGCCGTCGACGTGGCTCTCGCCGATCTCCGCCTCGACGGCGACGCGGTCGTGCTCACCCCGCTGGGGCACGCGGAGCACCCGTTCCCCGACGGCCTGCGGTTCACCTCGGCCGCGGAGCTGTGCCGCGCGGACACCCGGCTCGGGCAGGCGTTCGCCGCCGCCGCGCTCGCGATGGGCGAGGCAGACCTGGTCGCCTCGCTGGGCCAGACCGCGCACCACTGGGTCGAGGACGGCCGTTGCCTCGGCACCCTGCAACTCGGGCAGCCCGCGTGGATCGCGGAGGCGACCGGGCTGCCGGTCGTGGCCGACCTGCGGGTCCGCGACGTCGCCGCGGGCGGGCACGGGGCTCCGCTGGCGAGCACCCTGGACGCCCTGTGGCTGGCGGACCTGGCCGCGTCCACCGGCCGCCCGGCCGTGGCGCTGAACATCGGCGGGATCGCGAACGTCACCGTCGTCGCGCCGGGGTCGCCGCCGGTCGCCTACGACACCGGGCCGGGCAACGCGCTGCTGGACGCGGCCGTGCTGGAACTGTCGCACGGCAGGCGCGCCCACGACGTGGACGGTGAACTGGCCCTGCGCGGGACCGTGCTCCCGGCCCTGCTGGACGCGCTGCTGGCCGACCCGTACTACGCGCTGCCCGCGCCGAAGTCGACCGGCAAGGAGCTGTTCGACCTCGCCTACCTGCACCGGACGACCACGGGGACCGTGCGCGGCGAGGACCTCGTGGCCACGCTGGTCGAGCTGACCGCGCGCACGATCGCCGCCGCGTGCCGGGGCGCGGGGACCGTCGTCGGGTCCGGCGGCGGGATGCGGAACCCCGCACTCGTGGCCGCGCTGACCCGTGAACTGGACGGCGTGGACCTCGTCACGAGCGACTCCCTCGGCCTCCCGTCGGACGCGAAGGAGGCCTACCTGAGCGCCCTGCTCGGCTTCCTGACGTGGCACGGCGTCCCGGCCAACGCGCCGAGCGCCACGGGCGCGTCCGGCCCCCGTCTGCTCGGCGCGATCACGCCCGGCCGTGATCCACTTCGGCTGCCGGAACCGGCGGGCACGCCGGTGACCCGACTGAGGATCGCCAACCCTCCAGGAGGACCCTGTGCGCGCCCTTGACCTGGCCATCATCGCGATCTTCCTGGTGGGCATGCCCCTGCTCGGGGTGTGGATCGGCGGGCGGCAGAAGTCGTCCACGGACTACTTCGTCAGCGAGCGGCGCATCTCGTGGTGGGTGGTGTGCGTGTCCGTCGTGTCGGCGGAGACGTCCACGCTGACCGTGCTGAGCGTGCCGACGGTGGCGTACCTGGCCACGCCCGAAGCGGGCGGGATGACGTTCCTGTCGCTGTCGATCGGCTACCTGCTCGGCCGGATCGTGGTGTCGTTCGTGCTGCTGCCCCGCTACATCGCGGGCGACCTCGTGACGGCGTACGGGTTCCTCGGCAAGCGGTTCGGCAAGGGCCTCCAGAGCACCGCGTCGGTGACGTTCCTGCTGACCAGGCTGCTCGCGGACGGGCTGCGGCTGTTCGCCACGGCGATCCCGGTGAAGGTCGTGCTCACCAGCTACGGCGTGGACGCCTCGTACTGGACGATCGTCGTGGTGCTGGGCATCGCGATGGTGTTCTACAGCTTCTTCGGCGGCGTGCGCGCGGTCGTGTGGGTCGACGCGATCCAGATGCTCTGGTACGTCCTCGGCGCGGTCGCGGTGATCGTGGTGCTGTCCGGCAAGCTGCCCGACGGCTGGTTCGGCCGGGCCGTCGACGCCGACAAGTTCCAGCTCCTCGACGTGTCCTCCAGCCCGTTGACCAGCCCTTACGCGATCCTCACGGCGCTGGTCGGCGGCGCGGTGCTGTCGATGGCGTCGCACGGCGCGGACCAGCTGATCGTGCAGCGGCTGATGGCGACCAAGGACGTGCGGGCGTCGCAGAAGGCGCTGATCGCCAGCGGCGTCGTGGTGTTCGTGCAGTTCGCGCTGTTCCTGTTCATCGGCGTGATGCTGTGGGCGTTCTACAACGCGGCGAAGCCGGTGCAGGACCTCGGGCTCAACAACAACGACGAGCTGTTCGCCAGCTTCATCGTCAACGACATGCCGACGGGCCTGTCCGGGTTCGTGATCGCGGGCATCCTGGCCGCGGCGCTGAGCTCGTCGCTGGGGGCGTTGGCGTCGTCGACGGTGACGGACGTCTACCAGAACGTGGTGCGGCGCGAGCTGACCGACGCCGAGGTGTTCAAGCACGGTCGCGTGTGGACCGTGGTGTGGGCCGGGCTGCTGATCGTCTGCGCCGGCCTGTTCGCGACCCTCACCAAGCGCGGCAACCCCATCGTGGAACAAGGTCTGTCCATCGCGGGCTTCACCTACGGGGCGCTGCTGGGGGCGTTCTTCCTGGGCCTGGTGTTCAAGGCGGCCAGGCAGGCCGACGCGGTCGCCGCGTTCGTCACGACCGTCGTGGTCATGGCGTTCGTCATCCTCGGGGTCAAGTTCGTCGGGCCCGACCTCTCGCTGGAGATCGACTTCGCCGCGGCGAGCGCCACGGCGAAGGTCCTGGCCTACCCCTGGTACACCCCGCTCGGGGTGCTGGTCACGCTGGTGGTGGGCGGGCTGCTCTCGTTGCGGCACAAGGCACCGGCGGACTCACGCGGCCTTTGACCGGTAGGCGACCAGCTCGACGTGCAACCGGAAGCCGAGCCTGCCGAACATGTGCTCCGACGACTCGTTGCCCGCCAGGATCGACGCCGCCACCTGAGGTCGGGCGCCGTGCAGGGCCGCGAGCTTCCAGACCAGCTCGGTGACCAGCGCGGCCCCGACGCCGTGGCCGCGCAGGTCGGGTTCGACCGCGACGAAGTCGACGTAGTGCTCCTCGGCCTGGGCCTTGCCGGCGGCGTAGCCGAGCACCCGGTCGCCGTCCATCGCCACGACGACGGTCCGCTCGGTGGAGCCGTCCACGAGCGACGCGCCGGACAGGTAGGTGCGCGGGAAGCACCGCTCGTGCAGCACGGCCACCGCCTCGTGCACGGCGGCGTCGGTCGGCAGCACCCGCATCTCCCGCGCCGGGCCGGTGCGCGGACACCCCGCTTCGCGCAGCAGGAGGGACCGGAGCCCGTCGCCGCCGAGCACGAAGATGCTCGACGGCTTGCCTTTCGAGAACCCGTGCCTCGTGGCGAACGCCTCGAGTCGACGGTGGTCGGTGTGCCCGTACAGCTCGCGATCGGCGATCTCGCCGATCAACGGCTTCGCGGTCTGGTAAAGGTCGTCGGCGGTTTGATCCCAGATCCGACTGCCCGCGGGGTGGTTGACCGGCACGTCCACGAACGGCCCGTGCAACCAGGCCCGACCGAGCTCGACGTCGACCTCGACGCTGAGCACGCCGCACACGCGGCCGTTGTCGTCGGTGGCCACGACCGTGCAGGACGGCCAGTCGGGTTCGAACTCGGCCAGCTCCTCGGTCAGTTCGCCGAGGGTTTCACCGAGGTAGCCGATGTGGTGGGCGCTGTCGGCCTGGAGGCGGACGAGCAGCGCGAGAACAGCGCCGAGGTCGCCGGGAACGGCGAAACGAGTGTCGTACATGTCTGGAATGGTCACCCTCGGGACGAGACGAAGCGAGGGAGTTTTCGGGCGTGGACACGAGTGATCTCCGAACGACGGCGGCGGAGTGCGCGACCTACCTGGACGGCGTGGCCTCCCTGGACTGGACGGCCCCAGTCCAGGACCTGGGCTGGACCGCGGCGTCCACCGTCACCCACATCTGCGACGGCCTCCTCTGGTACGCCACCGACTTCGTCGCGGGCCCCGCTGAACTGAGCACGATGGACCTCGCCGTCAGACCTACCACATCACCTTCTCTGCTGGTCAGAACCCTTTCCATGGCTGCGGAGACCCTGGCTCGCGTCCTCGACGCGGGCACTCCGGCTGACCGCGGCTGGCACCCGTTCGGCCTCTCGGACGCCTCCGGCTTCGCCGCGATGGCGTGTGACGAACTCCTCGTCCACACCGCCGACACCGCCACCGCTCTAGGCCGCCCTTTCACCCCACCCGCAACCCAGGTCGCTCGAACCCTCCACCGCCTGTTCCCGGACGCCCCGACGGGCTTCGCGCCGTGGCCGACTCTGCTGTGGGCGAACGGCCGTGCCCCACTGGGAGACGTGCCGCGTCGCGAGAAGTGGACGTGGCGCTGCGCACCCCTGGAAGGTTGAACGACTGGTTGATTCCCCGGACGGGGAACCGCGGCCATGCCATCATCGTCACAAGGACTGGGTGTGAGGGGAGCACGGAGTCATGGCACTCATCGGATTCGACGCGATCACCGCGGGCGGCGCGGCAGGCGCGGCAATCGGCTCCGGCCTCAGCAGCACGGGCCCCGCGCCCACCACCACGAAGATGCAGGTAGACCTCGCCGAAGCACCAAAGCTGATCCAGGGGCTGAAGGACGCCATCGAGAAGCTGCAGGAGGCCTACCGCGAATCGGAGGCGCTGCGAGTCACGCCGTCGCCCGGCAAGGACCCGTACAGCGGTGGCGCGACCGACGTCATCAAGAAATCATCCGGAAACGACGCCGGAGGTTACGGCTGGGCCAATCTCGAAGCCCAGAAAGCCCTCCAGAAAACCATCGAGAACATCGAGAAGTCGATCTCGGACTACAGCGAGACCGACTCCTCGGCCCGCGATTCGTTGACGACGAAGGAATAGAACCGTTGAGGTCCACCACTCCGCTGCTGGTCACGATGGCGGTCGCCACTCTCCTGCTGTCCGGGTGCTCGCAGAAGAACGCCGGTCAACCGACTCCGGAGACTGGGGCGACCGAGACTTCTCAAACCACCCCAGCGGCCACCTCGACGAGTTCACCCGAGTCGGGGTTCACGGTGAGCAAGTTCGCGAGTGACCCGTGCTCGCTGCTCAAGGCGGACCAGACCGCGAGCCTGGGGACGTTCAAAGCTCCGGAGAAGAGCGAGAGCGCGGCCGGGAAGCGCTGCACGTGGACTGCCCAGGACGTGACCAAGGGCATCACCTACTCGGTCGTCGTGGGCACCAGCGGAAGCACCTTCGCCGACATTGCGGAAAGCTCGAAGGGCGTCAAGGTCTACCGCCAGACGACCGTCGACAAGTTCCCGGCCGTGAGTTCCGACAGCACGACCGGCCAGGGGAACTGCACGACGGCCGTGGGAGCGGCGCCGTCCAGCAAGGAAGTCTTCCTCGTGCAGATCAGCACGCTGAAGCAGGGCACGCCCGAGTACAACGATTCCTGCGGTGCGACCGAGAAGGTCGCCGCGCTCGTCGTCCAGAACCTGAAGGGGTAGCTGATGGCTCCGTCCGACGCGAACGGCTTCTTCTCCGGCCCGATCGGCGTGTGCGTGAGCGCCAAGGCCGTCTACGGGTGGTTCAAGGACGGCAACCCGCAGGTGACCGACGCCGGTCACGAGGCTTGGGGCAAGGTGTCCGGGCTGCAGACGGAGATCAGCACGCTGATCAACAAGGCGGTGAACGACTCCGGCGCGACCTGGAGCGGCACCGCGGGTGACTCGATGCGGTCGGCGACGTCACCGATGGCGACTTGGGCGGACATGACCGGCACCAACGCGAGCGCCGGGTCCTCCGCCACCGCCGAGATCAGTTCGGCCTTCCGGGCTGCTCAGAACTCGGTTCAGCAGCCTGTCGAGGTGCCGGACAAGCCTTGGTACAACAGTGTGGTGCCGTGGGACACGGACTACGACGACGCGGTGGAGAAGAGTCAGGGGGTCGATGAGGCGAACATGCGGGTGATCAACGCCTATGCCGATCGCACCAACTACGCCTCCTCGAACATGCCCACGTTCGAGGCTCCCGCGGACTCGACGGCCGAGATCGACGACAGCGGGTCCGAGCCGTCGAAGAAGGTCGACTACTCGCACGAGAGCAACGGTGAGCTCTCCAACAACCGGACCGACACCGGTGGGAGCAACAGCAGCTCCAACACCAACCAGGGGCGGAACGACGTGTTCACGCCCTCGACGAACGACACGAACGGGAACAGCGACAACCCCAACGACACGACCAACACCAGTGACACCGACGGCACCACGCGGCCCTCGGACGTCAACGACCCGAATCGGCCTCCGGTCGGCACGCCAGGGCGGCCGCCGACGGGTACGCCGGGTGGCATCGGGGATCCCGGTGGGCCCGGAATGGTGGGGCCGTTCGGGCCCAACGATCCCCGCAACCCGGCCAACAAGCCGGGTGGTGGGGCCGGCGGTGGCCGTGGCGGTGCTGGTGGCGGAGGCCTGGGTGGCGGTAGTCGTGGCGGGCTCGGAGGCGGGCCCGGCGGTGGCGCTGGAGCTGGAGCTGGTGGGATCGGGGCTGGGCGTGGTGGGTTGAGCGGGCCGGGTGCCGCCGCTGCCGCCGGGCAGTTCGGTGGGGCCGCCGGAGCCGCCGGTGAAGGGGCCGGGCGGGGTGGGGCCTTCGGGGCCGCTGGTGGGGCCGCCGGTGGGCGTGGGGCCGCTGGTGGGGCCGGTGCCATGGGTGGTGCCGGGCACGGCGGCAAGGGTGAAGGGGGTGACGACCTGGAGCACACCTCGAAGTACCTGCAACCCAGTGACGAGTACTTCGGTGACGGGACGATGGTCGCGCCGCCCGTCATCGGTGGCTGACCTCAACGGAAACGGAAACGGAAACGGACAAGCGCGGGGGGACGAACGTGTTGCGCAGCCGAGTCGTGCTGCCCGTGGCGGCGCTCTACAACGCCTGGCAGGCCGCCGGCCTGCCCGAGTTGCACCGGGCGCTCTACACGCGGATCGACTTCGACTCCGACTCGCTCGCCGACGGTGACCTCACCGGGGCGATGGCGGTGTTCGAGGGCGGGTGGACGGCGTTGGAGCGGCTCGGGCTGGGGCGCGGGCGGACCGTGCACCCGGACCTGGGGCGGTCGCTGCGGTTGATCGCCGAGGCGGGCACGGAGTACTACGCGTACTTCAACCACGGCGACGAGGAGCCGCGGACGGCGCTCGTCGCGGTGTCCGGCGAGGAGGCGATCCGGGTCGTGCTGACCCCGGACAAGCACTTCGTGCTGGAGCCGGTCCGGGCCGAGGACGGGCCGAGTTCGCTGGTGGCCGTGCTGCCCGAGGCCGCGGCGGGCAAGGGCGCGCTGATCTCGCTGCCCGCGGACGCCCTCGCGCCGAAGCCGCGGCACCAGCGTGAGGAATCCGACGGTTTCCTCCAGCAGAACCGGTACGCGACCACACCGCAGGAGCAGCAGGTGATCGCGCTCAGGAAGCTGCTCGCCGAACCACGGGTCGGCGGTGGCCAGCTGTACGCGGCGCGACGGGACCGGTTCGGCCGGAAAGTGCGCTGCCCCAAGCCCTTGACGTTCTTCGACACCGCCGCGGGCCGCTACCTCCAGTACCAGGTGTCCAGCAACGGGCTGCCGTGGAACACCGTTCAGCCCGCCGATTTCGGGGCCATGACGTCCCGGCTCGCGATGCTCCCCTCAACGATTCCGATCGGCTGAACCCCTGGACGGGCTTGCAGCCGCTCAGCGGTTGGGAGACCCTTCCAAGGTGAGTGAGAAAACGATCCAACTCGAACTCAACGAATCCGGGGTGGCGGTAGACCTGCCCCTGCCCGCAAATCAGCGGGACGCGGTACAGGGAGTCCCCTACCGCCCGGTCGAGTTCCGTGACGACGACCTGCCCACCGCGTTGGAGCGGGCGGCTTCCTGGCTCAGGCAGACGCAGGACTGGCTCGGCGAGCCGGTCGACGTGATCGCCGTCCACCTGGACTACGACGACCGCAAGGGTTCGCCGTACTACGACCTGAAGCTCCTCTGCAACGAAGAGGACCTGGCGGGCGTGCCACGCGCCATGCGCGGCAAGGAGGACACCGCCACCGACGGGTAGTCGGGCCAGCTACCGTTCAGGTCATGTCAGATCGCGTGTACCCCCCGGTGATCGCCGCAGCCAAGCTCCTGAGCCGAGTGATCGACTGTCGGCGCAACGTGGTGGGCGGGCACCACATACCCCGCGAAGGTGGCGCGGTGCTGGCGAGCAACCACGTCAGCTACCTCGACTTCATCTTCGCCGGGTTCGGTGCGCAGCCGTCCAAGCGCCTGGTGCGGTTCATGGCGAAGCAAGAGGTCTTCGCGAACCGCTACGCGGGTCCGCTCATGCGGGGGATGCACCACATCCCGGTGGACCGGAGCGCCGGTCTCGCCTCCTACCGGGAGGCGTTGGCGGCGCTCCGGTCCGGGGAAGTCGTCGGGATCTTCCCCGAGGCCACGATCAGCCGCTCCTTCACCGTCAAGGAGCTGAAGTCCGGCGCGAACCGCCTCGCGGCGTCGGCGGGCGTGCCGCTCATCCCGGTCGCCCTGTGGGGCACGCAGCGGCTGTGGACCAAGGGCAGGCCGCGCACCCTGACCAGGCGGCACGTGCCGGTCACGATCCTCGTCGGCGAGCCGATGCACCCGCAGCCGCGCGACAAGCACGACGTGGTCAACGCCGAGCTGCACAAGCGCATCCAGGAGCTGCTGGACCAGGCGCAGCAGGAGTACCCGGAGAAGCCGTCGTCGGAGGACGAGCGCTGGTGGCTGCCCGCGCACCTCGGCGGCACCGCCCCCACGCCCGAGGAAGCCGCCGCGCTGGACGCCGACGGCCGCGACGACTAGGACCGCTGGTCCACGCGGGTGCCGCAAAGCACCCGCGTGGCGCGGGTTATTCCACGACGTCCTTCGCACAAACGTGCGATACTGGCTGTCGAGGCGACCCCAGGTCACGTGACCGGGCGCCCGCCAGCCCCAGCTGAAGTCTCGGCGGGGCCGATCCGTCGGAGTCGCGCAGCCCTACCGTGCGCGCGTCACCCGGCAAGGAAGGTCATCCCATCATCGAGCACACTCACGACGCCCTGTTCTCCGAGACGGCGCCGGACCTGTTCCCCAAGGAGCAGGCCGCGAGCACGCACAAGAGCACGACGTCCGGCCGCGCCCTCGGCAGCACGCAGTACGAGGGCCTGTTCCAGCAGCCGCCGCTCCTGCCCGAGTCCGACTCGCCGTCGAACTTCGTGGTCGACGAGAACGAGCAGCAGCCCGACTCGTCGGAGGCACCGCGCCAGCGCTCGTCGTCCAGGCGTCGGTTCAACTAGCCCCTGACCAGGGGTGACACCGGTCGACGATCAGTCGACCGGGGCTTCGTCAGCGCTGTCGGCAGCGGTCTCGTCCGCGACGACCTCAGCGTCGACAACAGGCTCGTCGACCGCAGGTCCGTCGACCGCAGGCTCGTCGACGACGGCCTCGGCTGACGACTCCAGCTTCGCCACGGTCGCCTCGGCGGCCGCCACGGCTCCGTCGGCGACGGCGACCGCGGCTTCGGCGTCCCGATCGGGCGCCGTGCCGACCGACTCGATCACGGCGGGCTTCGCGCCACGGCCGCGCAGTCGCTGCGAGATCACCTGGCTGATGCCGTCGCCGCGCATCGACACGCCGTACAGCGCGTCGGCGATCTCCATCGTCGGCTTCTGGTGGGTGATGATCAGCAGCTGCGACTTCTCCCGCAGCTGCTCGAACAGCCCGATCAGCCGGTGCAGGTTCGTGTCGTCCAGCGCCGCCTCGACCTCGTCCATCACGTAGAACGGCGACGGCCGGGCGCGGAAGATGGCCACGAGCATGGCGACGGCCGCGAGGGACTTCTCGCCGCCGGACAGCAGCGACAGCCGCTTGACCTTCTTGCCCGGCGGCCGCGCCTCGATCTCGATGCCCGTGGTGAGCATGTCGTCGGGGTCGGTCAGCACGAGCCGCCCGTCGCCGCCGGGGAACAGGGTCGCGAACACCACCAGGAACTCGCGGGCCACGTCCTCGTAGGCCGCGGTGAAGACCTCGAGGATCTTGTCGTCGACGTCCTTGACCACGGTCATCAGGTCGCGCCGGGTGGCCTTGATGTCCTCGAGCTGGTTGGACAGGAACTTGTAGCGCTCCTCCAGCGCGGCGAACTCCTCCAGCGCCAGCGGGTTGACCTTGCCGAGCAGCGACAGGTCCCGTTCGGCGCGCTTGGCGCGGCGGGCCTGCGTGTCGCGGTCGTACGCCATCGGCTGCGGCGGGGTGACCTGCTCGCCGCGCTCCTTGGCGGCCTCGTACTCGGCGACCTCGGGCGCGGTCGGCGGGATCATCATGTGCGGCCCGTACTCGCTGACCAGGTCTTCCAGGCCGATGCCGAAGTCGTCCGCGATCTTCGTTTCGAGCTGTTCGATGCGCATCCGCTGCTCCGCGCGCAGCACCTCGTCGCGGTGCACGGCGTCGGTCAGCTTCTCCAGTTCGCCGGACATCTCCCGCACGACGCCGCGGACCTGCGTGAACAGCGCCTCGTGCTTGGCCCGCCGTTCCTGGGCGACGTCGCGCTCGTGCACGGCCCGGCGCAGCGACTCCTCGATGCGGTCCAGCGCCAGTTCGCCGCCGCGCACGACGGCCTTCGCCACCACGGCCCCGTGGGCGCGGGCGGCGTGAGCGCGCTGGGCGCGTTCACGGGCCTCACGCTCGGCGCGGGCGGCCCGGCGCAGCGCGTCGGCCTTGCCCTGTACGGCGCGGGCGCGTTCCTCGGCGGTGCGCAGCGCCAGCCGCGCGTCCATCTCGGTCTGCCGGGCGCTCGCCAGTTCGGCGGCGGCCTCGTCGCGCTGGGCGGTGTCGGGCTCGTCGTCGAGGGTCTGCTCCTCCTGCGCGACCAGCAGGCGCTCTTCCAGCTCCTCCAGCTTGCCGAGGGCTTCCTCGCGGGCCAGTTCGACCTTCGCGCGCTGGCTGCGCACCCGTTCGACCTCGGCCTCGGCCGACTTCACGGCCTGCGCGAGCCGGTTGAGCCGCTCGGAGGACCGGGCCCGGCGGACCTTGGCCTCGTTCAGCTCCTCCTTGATCGCGGCCACTTCGGTGCGGCGGGCCTGCTGCTCGGCGCGCGCGCCGTCCAACGACGCGGCGGACTGCTCCAACGCCTGCTCGGCGATGGCCAGCTTCTCCTCGGCCTCGTCGACCGCGGCCTGCACCTCGATCACGCTCTGGCTGCGGCCGGAGCCGCCGATCGCCCAGTCCTCGCCGAACAGGTCGCCCTCGCGGGTCACCGCGCGCACGTCCGGCGCGGTCCGCACCAGGTCCCGCGCGGCGTCCAGGCCGTCGACCACGGCCACGCGGTCCAGCGCCCGGTGCAGCGCGGGCAGCAGCCCGTCCGGCGCGCGCACCAGTTCCACGGCCCACCGCGCGCCTTCGGGCAGCGACGGCCACGAGTCGGTCCGCACGGTCGAGCGAGCCCCGCCGACGAGCACTCCCGCACGCCCGGAGTCGTGCTCCTTCAACAGCTTCAGCGCTTCCAGCGCGTCGTGCCCGCCTGCGACGGCGACCGCGTCCGCGATCGGCCCCAGCGCGGCGGCCAGCGCCACCTCGGCGCCCGGCGACACGGTCAGCAGCGCCGCCACGGACCCGAGCAGGCCCGGCAGCCGCGACCCGGCGGCCAGCAGCGCGCCCGCGCCGTCCTTGCGGGTCAGCCCGAGCGACAGCGCGTCCACGCGGGCCCGCCACGACGCGATGTCGCGCTCGGCGGTCCGCTCCGCCTTGACCAGCTCCTCGACCCGGTTCTTGGCCGCGTCGTTGGCCTCCACGGCGTGCCGGTGGCGTTCGTCGAGCCCGGCGTCACCCTCGTCCTCGGTGCCGGTGGTGGCCTCCTGCTCGGCCTGTTCGAGCTGCACGACCTCGGCCCGCTGCACGGCCTCGCCGAGCGCGACGGACATGCGCTCGATCTCCTCGGAGGTGGCGTTCGTCTTGCTGCGCAACGCCTCCACCTGGCCGGACAGCCGGGCCAGGCCTTCACGGCGGTCGGCGATGGCCCGCACGGCGGCGAGGTGCGCCTTCTCCGCGGCGGACACCATGCGCTCCAGCTCGCTGCGGATCTCCAGGGCCTCGGCCAGCCCGACGCGGGCCTCCGTGACGCCTTCCTGGAGTTCCAGCTCCATCTCGGCGGTCTGCTCCGCCTCGGCGTCCAGCTCGTCCGGATCACGGCCGCCGCGCGGGGCCTCGACGGCCGCGGACAGGTGGCGGGCGCGTTCGGAGGCGAGGCGCACGGTGCCGCGCAGGCGTTCCTCCAGCGCGGACAGCCGGTACCAGGTGTCCTGGGCGCGGGACAGCTTCGGCGCGTCCGCCGCGACCAGTTCCTCCAGCTCGTTCTGCTGCACGGTCGCGACCTGCAAGGCCGCCTCGACCTCGGCGCGGCGGGCGCGGGCCGTGGCCTCGTCCTGCTCCTCGCGGGCGAGCTGGGACCGCTGGGTCACCAGGTCGTCGGCGAGCAGGCGCATCCGGGCGTCGCGGAGTTCCGACTGCACGGTCTGGGCGCGGCGAGCGATCTCGGCCTGCTTGCCCAACGGCTTGAGCTGGCGGCGGAGTTCGGCGGTGAGGTCGGTGAGGCGCGTCAGGTTGGCCTGCATCGCCTCCAGCTTCCGCAGCGCCTTCTCCTTGCGCTTGCGGTGCTTGAGGACGCCCGCGGCCTCCTCGATGAAGGCGCGGCGCTCCTCGGGCTTGGACTCCAGGATCGCGGCGAGCTGGCCCTGGCCGACGATGACGTGCATCTCGCGGCCGATGCCGGAGTCCGACAGCAGCTCCTGGACGTCCATGAGCCTGCACGAGCTGCCGTTGATCTCGTACTCGGTCGCGCCCTCGCGGAACATCCGCCGGGTGATCGACACCTCGGAGTAGTCGATGGGCAGCGCGCCGTCGGCGTTGTCGATCGTCAGCGTCACCTCGGCGCGGCCCAGGGGCGCGCGGCCGGACGTGCCGGCGAAGATGACGTCCTCCATCTTGCCGCCGCGCAGGTCCTTCGCGCCCTGGGTGCCCATGACCCACTTGAGGGCGTCCAGCACGTTGGACTTGCCGGACCCGTTCGGGCCGACGACGCAGGTGATGCCGGGTTCGAAGCGCAGCGTCGTGGCCGAGGCGAAGGACTTGAAACCCTTCAGCGTCAGGCTCTTGAGGTGCACGTCCGGTCGGCCTTCCCGCGTCCTGGTCGGTTGCTTATCCGGTGGAGACTACCGGGGCGCTCACGGAGGACGTGGGAGGCGTGGCCCCTGACCAGCGGATCGATGATCAGGCGGGCGGGCGGAGCGTCACGAGCACCTGCTGGTCGGCGACGACCTCCATGTGGTCGATGCCGTCCACGGCGAACGACGACGAGCCGGGGATGACCTCGCCCTCGGTGCCGCCGGTGCCCCACCAGCCGCCGATCTCCTTGGTGCCGCTCTTGGCGTAGAGGACGACCATGCAGCGCAGGCCGGGCGGCACGTCGCGGAGCTTCAGCCGCACCTCGGTGCCCCAGCCGTGGCTCACCATCGCCACCGACGCGGCCACCCCGGTCTTGTTGTCCATCGCCGACCACGTCGGCGGCGCGGCCGAGGTCGTCGTGGGCGGCGGCGCGGCGGCGGGCGTCGCGTCACCCCCGGTCAGCCGGGGCAGGAACACCCCCGCGGCGACCAGCAGCACCAGCACCAGACCGGCCCCCACCAGCAGCAACGGCCTGCGGGACTTCTTCGGTTCCGGCTCGGGCGCGGGCCGCACCACGGCCAGCGGCGGCAGCGGCTGGTTGTCGTAGGGGTCCGGGTCGTCGAACGGCAGCTCCAGGTCGGCCAGGGTGACCTGGCCGAGCAGACCGGGCAGCGGCGCGAGCCGGATCAGCTCCTCGCGGCACACCTGGCAGGTGTTGAGGTGCCGCTCGAACACCGACCGCTCGGCCGGGTCGAGCGCGCCGAGCAGGTAGGCGCCCAGCGACGTGATCTGGAAGCAGCTCACGACTCGGTCACCCCCCTTTCGGCCAGCGCGTCGCGCAGCGCGCGGAGAGCGTAGAAGCTGCGGGACTTCACCGTGCCGGGCGGGATGCCGAGCGCCTTGGCGGCCTCGGTCACGGTCCGGCGCCGGTAGTACAGCTCGATGACGACGCTGCGGTGGTCGGCGCTGAGCGCGCGGAGGGCTTCGGCGACCTGCCAGCTCTGCAACACGTGGTCCACCTCGTCGGCAACGGGCGGGAGGTCGGCGGGCTCGATCGGGATCTCCGTCGCCCTGGCCACCCGGCGGCGGTAGCCGGACACCACGAGGTTGCGCGCCACCGTGTACAGCCAGGGACCGGCCTGCTCGGGGCTCAGCTCGTCGGAGTGGCGCCAGGCGCGGAACAGCGTCTCCTGGACGATGTCCTCGGCGTGCTGGTAGTCGCCGCCGACCATTCGGAGGACATAGCCGTGCAACGGTCCGCGCCAGCGACCGTACAACTGCCTGACCACATCTTCACCGGGCTCCACATCGACTTACTACGCCGTTGGTGCGGAACTCGTTCAACGCTCTACGAAACCGACCAGGTTTCCCCTCGGATCGGACCAACGTTCTACCACAGCATCCACCCGTCCGGGTGAATCCCCTGAACGCAGCGCGACCAGGAGCTGCCTGCACGTAGTTTCCGGGCCCTCGGCGTTGACCTCGACGCGGCCGTCGCGGAGGTTCGACGCGCTGCCCACGAGACCGAGCTCCAGGGCCCGCGCTCGGGTCCACCACCGAAATCCCACGCCTTGGACGTTGCCGCGCACCCACGCGGTCAACCGGACCACCGGCTCTGCTGACGACACGGCACACATCCTGCCGGCCGATCCGGCGAACACCCTTAATTCACCCGTTAGTGATAGGTTGCGCGACCGTGGCAGCACGCCGGAGTGACGGAACCCCCGACGGAACTCCACCACACGGTCTCCCGGTCGCCGGTTCGAGACCAGGGTCCACCAAGTGGACCAACTCCGCCCCGCACCGTGACGAGTGCGCCGGCCACTCGTTCACCACCACAGGCCCCGCAGAACTGCGGCCCCACGAGCGACGAACCCTGGAGACGGTGTGAACGACGGGCAGCACGAATCCCCGGCCCCCACCAGCCCGAAGCCCCGCATCGCCCCCCGCGTCGCCCTGGCGGCGGCGGGCGTCGTGGTCGCCACCCTGTTCGCCACCGTGGCCGCGCTGACCGCGAGCCCCGAGGACGAGGCCTCTCCCGGCTCGCACAACCCGCTGGAGGACGTCGTCTCCCGGAGCACGCTGCGCAGCGCGCCGTCGCTCACCAGCTCGCGGGCGGCCGGCAAGTCGGAGGTGGACGCGCTGTCGTCGACCCCGGACGCGCCCACGACGACCACCACCCCGGTGAAGACCAGGGTCACGACGGTCACGCACGCCGACGGCACCACCACGACCACGACGGTCGAGGACACCACCGCGGACCAGCCGACCAAGCAGACCACCAACCCGCCTGCGCAGACCTCGTCCACGACGTCGCGGACGACGACCACCACAACGACGACCACCACGACCACTCAGGACACGACCACCACGACGACCACGACCTCGGAGTCGGTGCCCGCACCGAACGACGGCACGCCGTAACAGTGACGGTCAAGTAGCGGGGTGTCACACGAAGGTGTGGTAGGTAGCCCGAAAGGTGTGGCTACCAGCGCTTTCCGCCGATGAATCGAGCACGGAACCATCCGTCCGGGTTTCCACAGGGAGATGGTGTGTTCGAGCAAGAGCAGTCGGAGTCGACCGAGTCGGCGGAACCCCGCACGGAGAGGAAGCTCTCGTCGGTGGTGCTGCTGGCCGCGGGCGGGGTGCTGGTGGCGACGGTCTGCGCCACCCTCGCGTCGATGCTGGCCACCGGCGGCGCGAGCAAGCCCGAGGCGGGACCGCCCAAGGCGAAGGCCGAGGTCGAGGTCGACCAGCCCGCGACGACCAGCACGTCGATCAGCGTCGCGCCCGACGGGAGCACGGCCACCGTCGTGATCACCGTGCCGGGGACGAAGGCGCGGGGCGAGCAGGCGGCCAAGAACGCCTCCGGGCCCGCGGACGGGGAGGCCTCGGCGCCGACGGTGGCGGAGACGCAGACCTCCCAGCCCACCAGCACCCCGAACACGACCAAGCGCCCGCCGAGCACGTCGACGCCCGTGCCCACGACGTCGTCGTCGGCGCCGTCGTCATCGGCCCCCACCACCACGACGGAGGTCGTTCCGCCGGTGTCCGGGGATCCGACGAAGCCCTGATCCCCCTTAAAGTGGGCTGATGGTGTCGGTTCGGCAGGTCCAGGTCACGTTCGACTGCGCGGAGCCCCAGCGGGTCGGGCGCTTCTGGTGCGAGGTTCTGGGGTACGTCGTCCCGCCCCCGCCCGACGGGTTCGACGGGTGGGACGAGTACGAGCTGACGCTGCCCGCCGAGCGCCGGGGGGCGTCGTTCGCGTGCGCCGACCCGACCGGGGTGGGGCCGCGGCTGTACTTCCAGCGGGTGCCCGAGGGCAAGGTCGTCAAGAACCGGGTGCACCTGGACGTGCGGGTGGGCACCGGGCTCGTGGGGGCCGAACGGCTCGCCGCGCTGGAAGCCGAGTGCGCCCGGTTGGTGGAGTTCGGCGCGGTGCAGGAACGGATCCTCCACGCCGATGAGGAGAACGAGTCCTGCATCGTCATGCGTGACGTCGAGGGCAACGAGTTCTGCCTCGACTGAGGCCGGGGCTCACAGTTCGAAGCGGTAACCCATTCCCGGTTCGGTCAGCAGGTGGCGGGGGTGCGAGGGTTCGGGCTCCAGCTTCCGGCGCAGCTGGGCCAGGTACACCCTCAGGTAGTGGCTCTCCTTGGCGTAGGCCGGACCCCACACCTCTTGCAGCAGCTGCTTCTGGCCGACCAGGCGCCCTCGGTTCCGGGTGAGCATTTCCAGCAGCCCCCACTCGGTGGGGGTGAGGTGCACCTCCTGCCCGTTCCTGTGCACCTTCTTCGCCGCCAGGTCCACGGTGAACGACGCGGTTTCCACCACCGCGTCCTCACCCGTGGCCACGGAGGCCGCCGACCGGCGGACCGCGGCGCGCAGGCGGGCCAGGAGTTCGTCCATGCCGAACGGCTTGGTCACGTAGTCGTCCGCGCCCGCGTCCAGGGCCGCGACCTTGTCCGAGGAGTCCGTTCGCGCGGACAGGACGATGATCGGCACCGTCGTCCACCCCCGCAGGCCGCCGATCACCTCGGTGCCGTCCAGGTCCGGCAGGCCCAGGTCCAGGACCACGACGTCGGGCTTGCCCTCGGCCGCGACCGTGAGGGCCGTGGCGCCGTCCGGAGCCGTCAGCACCTCGTAGCCGCGCGCGGTCAGGTTGATGCGCAGGGCGCGCACGATCTGCGGTTCGTCGTCGACCACCAGCACCCTGGTCATGCGAACACCGGCAACGCGATCACCACCGTCACCCCACCTCCCGGTGTGTCCTCGGCCTTGATCGTGCCCCCCATGGCCTCGGTGAACCCCTTCGCCACGCTCAAACCCAGGCCGACTCCCGGTGCGGCGTCCCGGTCGCCCAGGCGCTGGAACGGGGCGAAGACCTCCTCGGCCGCGCCGCGGGGCAGGCCGGGGCCGTGGTCCACGACCCGCAGCTCCACCCACGCGGCGTGGGCGCTGGCGCGGATCGCCACCTCGCCCCCGCCGTGGCGCAGGGCGTTGTCCACCACGTTCGCCACCACCCGTTCCAGCAGTCCCACGTCCGCGCGGACCGGGGTCAGTTGTTCGTCCACGTCCACGGTGACGCGGCTCAGGTCGTCCACTCCGGACAGCGCCCGTGCGACCACCTCGTCCATGCCCACGGCCCGGAACAGCGGGCGGACCGCGCCGGTCGCCAGGCGGGAGGAGTCGAGGAGGTTGTCGATCAACCCGGTCAGGCGGTCCGCCGAGACCTCGACGGCCTCGTGGAGCTCGCCGATGTCCGAAGGGGACAGCGTGAGTTCCGGGTCGCGCAGGCTGCCGATGGCGGCCTTGATCGACGTCAACGGCGTGCGCAGGTCGTGGCCCACGGCGGACAGGAGCGCGGTGCGGAGTTCGGTGCCCTCGGCTCGGCGCTGGGCCTCCCTCGCCTGGTCGGTCATCCGCTGCTGGCGCAGCGCCAGGAGGGCCTGGCCCGCCGCGGCCTCCAAGACCCGGCGGTCGGACGCGGGGAGCGGGCGGCCGCGCAGTTCGAGGCGGACGTCGGGGGTCACGACCACGTCGGCGTCGGGCTCCCCGGTGGACAGGACGCCGGTGCTCTCGACCCGCGTCCACTCGCCGTCGGCGCGTTCCAGGAGGACGACCGAGGTGAGGCCGAAGTTCTCCCGGACCTTCTCCAGCAGGCGGACCACCGGGTGCGGGTCCGCCAGGACCGTGCGCGCGTAGGACGCCAGCAGGGTCGCCTCCGTGCGGGCCCTCGCGGCCTGGGTGGCGCGGCGGGCAGCCCGGTCCACGACCAGCGCCACGGTCACGCCGACCACCACCATCGCCACGAGCGTGACGACGTTCTGCTGCGTGTCGACGGTGAAGGTGAACACCGGCGGGGTGAAGTAGAAGTTGAGCAGCAGCGCGGAGAACACCGCCGCGAACACCGCTGGGCCGAGGCCGCCGACCAAGGCGACCAGGACCGTGGCGAGGAAGTAGTCGACGACGTTGGTGGACTGGATCAGGTCCTCGCGCAGCACCACGCCCACGGCGGTGGCCACGGCGGGCGCGAGCACGGCCAGCACCCAGCCCAGGACGCGCCGGGAGGGCTTCAGCGGGCTGCGGGCGACCGCCGCGCGCCAGCCGGTGCCGGACTGCGCGTGGGTCACCATGTGGACGTCGATGGGGCCGGACTCCTGGAGGACCGTCGCGCCGATGCCCTCGGAGAACAGCCTCGCCAGCCTGGTCCGGCGGGACGTGCCGATCACCAGCTGGGTCGCGTTGGTGGCGCGCGCGAACTCCAGCAGGGCCGTCGGGACGTCGTCGCCCACGACGGTGTGGAACGTGGCGCCCACGTCCGCGGCCAGCGTCCGGTAGCGCGCGACCGCGGCCGGGGCCGCGCCCGCCAGGCCGTCGCCGCGCAGGATGTGGAGGACCTGCAACTCCGCGCCCGCCCGCGTGGCCACGCGGCGGGCTCGGCGGATCAGCGTCTCGCTCTCCTTGCCGCCGGTGATGGCCACGACCACGCGTTCACGGGTCTCCCACGTGTCGGTGATGCTCTGCTCGGCGCGGTAGCGCCGCAGGGCCACGTCCACCTGGTCGGCCACCCACAGCAGCGCGATCTCGCGCAGGGCGGTGAGGTTGCCGAGGCGGAAGTAGTTGCCGAGGGCCGCGTCGATCTTGCTGGCGGGGTACACGTTGCCGTGGGCCAGGCGGCGGCGGAGCGCCTCGGGGGTCAGGTCCACCAGCTCGATCTGCTCCGCCCGGCGCACGACCTCGTCCGGGACGGTCTCCCGCTGGGGGACGCCGGTGATGCGCTGCACCACGTCGTTGAGGCTCTCCAGGTGCTGCACGTTGACGGTGGACAGCACGTCCACGCCCGCTTCCAGCAGCTCCTCGACGTCCTCCCAGCGCTTGGCGTTGCGGGAACCGGGCACGTTCGTGTGGGCGAGCTCGTCGACCACGGCGACCTCGGGCCGCCGGGCCAGCAGGCCGTCGACGTCCATCTCCTCCAGGACCAGGCCGCGGTGCGCCACGCGGGAGCGCGGCAGCACGTCCAGGCCGTCGAGGAGCTCGGCGGTCTTCTCCCGGCCGTGGGTCTCGACCAGGCCGACCACCACGTCGGTGCCGCGCTCACGACGTCGGTGCGCCTCGCCGAGCATGGCGAAGGTCTTGCCGACGCCCGGAGCCGCGCCGAGGTAGATGCGCAACTCGCCTCGTCTGCGTCGATCGTCCACGTCGGTCAGTCTGCCCGGTGGTGACCGTGTTCCCACATGGACACACAGTGCGCCGGAAGGTCACCCGATCGTGGCTCGTTGATGCCGTCTTGACACCGGCGATGCCGGAATTGACGTGATTTTGACAAGCCCCGGTCTTTCATCCTGATGGCGGTAGAACCGGGTGCCGCGACCTGCAGCGTTACGGCAAAGGTGTGGTCGCGCCGCGCAGGAGGACACTATTCGTCGCGTGCGCTGGACAGCGGTGGTGCGAAAGTGCGAATGTCCTGTCCGAATTCGGACAATCGCTCACCGCAGAGTGAGCACGCGGAGGCCCATTCATGACCACCACCAGTGTGACCAACCAGGAAGCACTGCAGCTCGTCGTGGCGGTGCACCGGTTGGTACGCAGCCTCCGCCAGACGGCGACGGTGCGCCGGTTGCAGCCCACCCAGATGCTGGTGCTGTCGGAATTAGCCATGCACGGCCCGATGCGCATCGGCGAGATCGCCGTGCGGGCGCTGTGCTCCCAGCCGACGGCCACGACGGTCGTCACGGGACTGGAGGCCTCCGGCCTCGTGCACCGCGAACCCGACCCCGCCGACGGCCGCGCCACGATCGTGGAGCTGACCGGGCCCGGCCGGGAGATGATCATCTCGATGGCGCACGGCGAGGCCGAACTGCTGTCCGACCGGCTCGCCCAGCTCACGCCGTCCGAGCAGGAACTGCTCCTCGCCGCCACGCCGCTGCTGCGCAGGCTCGGCGAACCGACCCAGCAGTAGAGGAGTGGAGGAGCGGGACCCCCGACCGGCCCCGCTCCCCCGCGGTCACTTCGAGGTGGGCGCCGTCGGCGGCGCCTCCGACACGCTCGAGGGTGGCGTGACCGAGCTGGAGGGCGTGCTCGTCGCCGACGCGGACGGCAGGAACGACGACGTCTGCGGGATGGACACCGCGAACGGCACGCCACCGATCTCGCGGCAGTTCCCGCGGCTGTCGTAGTCGACCTTCGGCCTCGGGTACCGGTTGTCCTCGCGGTACTCCCGACCGTCCTCGCCGCAGCCGTAGAACGAGGACTCCAACGGCTTGCCGTCCTCGTCGTACAGGTAGACGTCCGTGAGCGCCTTGCCGTCCTTGTCGAACACGTAGACGTTGCTCGGCACGGTGCGCTGGGCCGGGGCGTACGACGTCGGGTAGCTGTCGTTGTAGCGGGTGTTCGGGATGACCGAGCCGATGATGAACAGCAGCGTCCCCGCGGCGAACGCGGCGGCGGGCAGGCTCACCCACAGCCAGCGGCGGTCCGTCTTGGCGCGCGGCCCCGACAGCAGCGCGAGGGCCGCCAGCGCGAGGCTGAACAGGAACACCACGCCGATGCCCTCGAGGACCAGGCCGGAGATCGCGATCAGGAACGCCCGCGCCAGCCACCACGCCGGTTGCAGCGACCTCAGGTAGACGATCGTCTTGCCCAGCGGACCCTGTTCGGCCTGCTCCAGCGCCGCCTTGAGGGCGAGCGTCTCGGGGAGGTCGCCGACCTGCCCGATCAGCGGCTCCTTGCGGTTGAGCAGCACGATCGACCACACCACGAACACGGCCACCAGCAGCGCGAGCGGGAACCCGTCCCGGCCGCCGATGCCCATGCCGAACGCGGCCGCGGTGCCCGCGACCAACGACCAGAACGCGAACCTGGCGGCGAACACCGGCTTCGGCGGCACCTCCGCTCTGGTCGCGGCGGGCGGGTACCCGGCGGCGGCGCGCAGCTCCCGCGCGTACACCTCGGGCGTGCCCAGCCGGGTGGTGAGCGCCTCGGCGGAGAACTCCTCGCCCAGCTCGTCGGCCACCTCGACCACGTGCGCGCCCGCGTCGTCCATGATCTCGGAGATCTCGACGTCCGGCAGGTCCGCGAGCGCGGTCCGCATCCGGGCCAGGTAGTCCTGGACCTCGACGCGAGTGTGCGTGCTGCTCATGCCACCACCCCCAGCAGGTCGTCGAGCGTGTGCGCGAACGACCGCCATGTCCTTCCCGACTCGGCCAGGCGCTGCCGCCCCGGCTCGTTGAGGCTGTAGTACTTGCGGTGCGGTCCCTCTTCGCTCGGCACGACGTACGAGGTGAGCAGACCGGCGTTGTAGAGCCTGCGCAGGGTCCCGTAGACGGAGGCGTCCCCGACCTCGTCGAGCCCACCGGCGCGAAGTCTCCGCAGCACGTCGTAGCCGTACCCGTCTTCCGAGCGGAGAACCGCAAGGACGGCGAGGTCCAGCACCCCCTTCAACAACTGACTTGTGTCCATGGCGCTTCTCCCCGGTGATGTGCTGTGGAGACTACTACGGATAGCGCAGTAGTGTCCACAGCGTTGGTCCATCCGGGGCTTGCCATGGACTAACGGCAGGTCAGAGGGGGTGCGGGACTACCGGGGCTTGGGCTGGCAGACCGGGCAGGAGAAGGAGGAGCGGTTCATGAACGGCTCGCGGACGATGATCGCGCCGCAGCGGGTGCACGGTTTGTGCTCCTGGCCGTAGGCCGCGAGGGAGCGGTCGAAGTAGCCGGATTGGCCGTTCACGTTGACGTACAGGGCGTCGAACGAGGTGCCGCCCTGGCCGAGGGCCTCGTTCATCACGTCGGTGGCGTGGCCGAGGAGTTCCTCGGTCTTCGCCTTGGTCAGCTTGTCGGCGCGGCGGAGGCCGTGGAGCTTCGCGCGCCAGAGGGACTCGTCGGCGTAGATGTTGCCCACGCCCGAGACGAGGGTCTGGTCCAACAACGCGCGTTTGATCTCGGTGCGCTTGGAGCGCAGCGCCTTCACGGCGGCGGCCGGGTCGAACTTCGGGTCCATCGGGTCGCGGGCGATGTGGGCCACCGGCTCCGGGAGCCTGGTGCCGTCCACCTCGACGATGTCCGCGAGTGCCAGGCCGCCGAACGTGCGCTGGTCGACGAAGCGCAGCTCGGGGCCCTGGTCGGCGAACGCGATGCGGACCCTCAAGTGCTTCTCGTCCGGGGTGGTGGACGGTTGGACGAGCATCTGGCCGCTCATGCCGAGGTGGGCGAGCATGGCCTCGCCGTCGGTGGTGCCAGGGCCGTCGAGGTCGACCCAGAGGTACTTGCCCCGACGGCGGGCGGCGAGCATCGTCTGGCCGGAAAGGCGCGCGGAAAAATCCGCCGCACCGGGGAGGTGGCGGCGGATTGCTCGCGGGTGCAGCACTTCCACGGCCGAGATGACCCGGCCGGAGACGTGGGCGTCCAGGCCGCGGCGAACGACCTCTACTTCAGGGAGTTCGGGCACGGCCCTAGTGAATCAGGTGGGACTTCAGGCCTCGGCCTGGGCGTCCTCTTCGGTCGCGCGGGCGGCCTCGAGAGCCTCGAGGGCCTCCAGGTCTTCGTACGCGGCGGCCTGCGGCTTGGTGGGCTTGAGCATCCACCCACCGGCCTGGGCGGTGTCGCGGACGAGCACCAGCCCCTGGATGCCCCCGCTGCGCGAAGCGCTCAGGGGACGGGTGGGCCGGTTGACGGAGCGTGCGCGTCGGTTGGTGCGGACGTTGGTGGCGTACATCGCGTCAGACTTCCTCGGTGGGTGAGGTCTCGGGTGAAGCCGAGTTACCAGCAGCATGGCCGTTCTCGGTCGCGACCGCTTCTCGATCACGGTGCGCCTGCTCCGACAGCACGCGATAGGCGGCCGCGGCCGCCTTCTGCTCGGCTTCCTTCTTGGTGCGACCATCGCCTGAGCCGTAGGTGTTGCTCGCCACGACCACGGTCGCGGTGAACTCCTTGCGGTGATCCGGACCCTGGTCGTCCACCCGGTACTCGGGCACTCCAAGGCCTGCTGAGGCGGTGAGTTCCTGAAGACTGGTCTTCCAGTCGAGGCCCGCGCCGCGCAAGGGCGCCTCGGCCAACAACGGGTCGAACAGCTTGTGCACAAGTTTGCGCGCGGTATCGATACCGTATTCCAGGTACACCGCGCCGATGACGGCTTCGAGGCCGTCGGCGAGGATGCTCGCCTTGTCCCTGCCGCCGGTCAGCTCTTCCCCGCGACCGAGGAGCAGGTAGCCGCCCAGTCCGTCGTCGCCCAGACCTCGGGCGACCCCCGCCAGTGCGTGCATGTTGACCACGCTGGCGCGGAGCTTGGCGAGCTGCCCCTCGGGCAGATCGGGGTGGGTGTTGTAGAGATGGTCGGTGACGATGAGTCCGAGAACCGCGTCGCCCAAGAACTCGAGGCGCTCGTTCGGCGGCAAGCCGCCGTTCTCGTAGGCATAGGACCGATGTGTCAAGGAGAGCACGAGGAGCTCGGCGTCCAGTTGGACGCCGAGCGCTTCGAGCAACGGGGCGCGATCGGCGGACCGATCACGCGACGACCTACCCCCCACGGTTCGCCGCTACCTTCGCCAGGAGACTCAGGCCGGCTGAACAACCTGGCGGCCGTCGTACTGGCCGCAGGTCGGGCAGGCGATGTGCTGGGGCTTGGGGGCGCGGCACGCCTTGTTCGAGCACGCCACCAAGTGCACGGCACTGGTCTTCCACTGGGCGCGGCGCGAGCGCGTGTTCGAGCGCGACATCTTCCGCTTCGGGACGGCCACGACTAGTTCTCCTCCGAGTTATCACGATTCCCGCCGAACCGCTCCTGCAACGCGGCCCAGCGGGGATCCATCGTCTCATGCCCGTGGTCGGGCCCAAGCTCCGCCAGCTTGCCCCCGCACTCGACGCACAGCCCAAGGCAGTCCGGCGAACACAGCGGCACCTGCGGCAGCGCGAGCACGATGGCATCCCGCACCACAGGTTCGAGGTCGATCAGATCATCGGAGATCCGGCTGACCTCGTCCTCATCAGTGGTCTCGTCCGTGGCGCTGTCCGGGTACGCGAACAGCTCCACGATCTTGATCTCGACGTGGTCGTCGATGGGGTCGAGGCAGCGCGAGCACTCCCCCTCCACGTCCGTGGACGCGGTGCCGGAAATGAGCACACCCTCCACGACCGACTCCGCCAACACGTCGAGCTCGACCGTCCCGCCTTCCGGAACCGCGATCACGTCGAGCAGGCCGAGGCCTGCCGCGGGGACAGACCGCTGGTAAGGGCGGCTGCCGCCCGCTCTACGACCGATGTCCCTGGTGTCGATAACCCAGGGCCCGGTTGCTGTGGGACGCGCGGAGGCGTGACGATGCTCAGACATGATGTGTTGGTTTCGCTGTCGGGGGACCTACCACGGCCAGCCGCTCCAGGGTACGCGACGAGTGGGCCGTGGGCGAAATCCGCAGGTGAACGTCAGGTTCAGTCGTGGTAGTCGAACGGTGCGGACGCCGCGGCGACAGCCGGACCGCGCAGGTGCGAGCGGCCCTTGCCGACGCTGCGCAGCGTGTGCGCCAGCAGGTCCTCGAAGTCGGCGAGCTTGCCGTCCACGTACGCGTCGCACTCGTTGCGCAGCCTGATGGCCTCCGACTGGGCCGCGTCGAGCACCCGAGCCGACTCCGCGTGCGCGGCCGCCACGACCTCCGTCTGGTCGACCAGGCGGTTCTGCTCGGCCCGGCCCTCCTCGACGGCGCGCTCGTAGTTCGCCCGACCCGCCTGCACCATCCGGTCGGCCTCGGAGTGCGCGCGACCCACCAGGTCCTCGTACTCCTGGCGACCGGCCGCGACGGTCCGCTCGGCCTGGTTCTCGGCCTCGCCGACCATCCGCTCGGCCCGCGCGCGCGCCTCGGACAGCATCCGCTCGGCCTCGGCGTGCGCCTCGGAGAGCATGCGGTCGGCTTCCGACCGGGCCTTGCTGACACCCGTCTCCGCCTCGTGCGCGGCCTTGCCGACCAGCTCTTCCTTGTGGTCGAGCACGTCCTGCGCGTCGTCCAGCTCGGCGGGGATGGAATCACGAACGTCGTCGAGGAGTTCGAGGACGTCGCCACGCGGCACGACGCACCCTGAGGTCATCGGCACTCCACGCGCTTCCTCGACGATCGTGACCAGTTCGTCGAGGGCCTCGAACACCCGGTACACGTCACTCTCCTCGCAACCCAAGTCCAGTACCGGACCAGTCTGCCCTGCCGGTCCCACCCTGGTGGGGAGATCGGCAGGGCGTGTCCGGTTTTACCTGCCGATGTCGACGAGCTTGAAGCTCGCGTAGTGGTCCGCCGTGTAGAAGTACTCGCCGCCGTTGCCGGTGATGATGCGGCGCGCGCCGCGGGTGGAGGAGCCGGGCGTTTTGACGGTGTACTCGTGGTAGTAGCCGGTGGAGCAGGCCGGGAGGATCTTCTCCCGGTTCTGGAAGGTGGCGCCGTCCTGGGAGTACGGGTAGGGGCCGCCGCGCTGGATCAGGCGGACGGTGTCCGTGGCCTGGGTCGGGAGGGAGGAGAGCGCCGCCTTCGGGAAGCCGGAGGTGACGCCGCAGGCCGGCTGGGCTTGGGCCTGGGGGACGGCAGTTGCGGTGCCGAAGGTGGTGAACAGGGTGAGCAGCAGGGCTAGCACCGTGGTCGCGGTTCGCGAGGTGTAGGGGCTCATGGTCATGCACGCTAATGGGTGATCATGGCGGTGTCATTAACCGAGAGTGATGGGTTGGGTGCGTGGAGTTCACTATCAGGGTCGCTGTCGAGGGTGATGTTCCGGCGATCGTGGAGATGCTGGCCGACGACCCGCTGGGGGCTGGGCGGGAAGCGCCAGGGGATCCGGGGTACCTGGCGGCGTTCCGGGAGATCGTCGGTGATCCGCGGCAGGTGTTGGCGGTCGTGGATGTCGGTGGGGAGGTGGTGGGGACGTTGCAGCTGACGGTGATCCCGGGGCTGTCGCGGGTGGGGATGACCCGCGGGGTGATCGAGGCGGTGCGGGTGCGGCGGGATCAGCGGGGGAATCGGCTGGGTGAGCGGTTGGTGCTGTGGGCTGTTGAAGAGGCACGGGGGCGGGGGTGCGGGTTGGTGCAGTTGACCACCGACGCTTCGCGGGTGGAGGCGCATCGGTTCTACGAGCGGTTGGGGTTCGTGGGGTCGCACCTGGGGATGAAGATGGCGCTGTGAGCTGGGGGTTCTTGGGTTTCGCCTGATCGGGTGAACCGGGTTTTGTCGGTGGTGGGTTGTAGGTTGTGCGTCGGGGGGTCCTGCTCGATGGGGGACCTCTGCGGAGCGTGTTTTTGGGCTGGGTGGCGGGTGTGGGTTCCGGCGTGGTTCGTTTCGGTGGCTGCTCGTCCCGGCGTGGTCCCCCGGCGGCTCTTGATCCAGCCGGATCACTCCTGCGGCTCTTGGTCCAGCGTGGTCACCTTGCGGCTCTTGATTCCGCTGGGTCGCCCAGGTGGCTCTTGATCCAGGTGGGTCACCCGGTGGCGCTCGTTCCAGCGTGCTGTGGCCGATTTGACTCGGGGACCCCTCGTTTTGCCCCTTTGTCGGGCCAAAACGGCAGGTGGAAAGCTTGCCGCCCGACAAATTTTAAGGGGCAAAACCCCCGAGTAAAATCGGCCACGTTCCGTGGCCGCCCCGCTCGTCCCGCCGTGGTCACCAGCTAGCTGTCAGCACCGCCGTGCTCACCAACTGGCCCGCCGATCCCGTCGTGGCCGCCAAGCCTCGGCGCCACTCTTGTCGCGGTCACCAACTGGCCCGCTGGTCCCATCGCGGCCACCAAGCCCCGGCGCCACTCTTGTCCCGGTCACCAGCTGGCCCGCTGGCCCCGTCGTGGCCGCCAAGCCCCGCGCCACTCTTGTCGCGGTCACCAGTCGGCTTGTTGCCTGGTGGTTGAGCTGGTGCCTTTGCCGGCTATCGGCGTTCTTCGAGGCGTTGCATGAGGCGGCGTTCGATGGTGGGGGGCAGCAGGGTCGAGACGTCTCCGCCGTACGTCGCCACGTCCTTCACCAGCGAGCTGGCCAGGAAGCTGTAGATCGGGTTCGTCGGCATGAACAGCGTGTCCACGCCGCTGAGCTGGTGGTTCATCTGGGCCATCTGCAGCTCGTAGTCGTAGTCGCTCACGGCGCGCAGGCCTTTGACGATGGCCTTGATGTCGTGTTCGCGGCAGTAGTCGACCAGGAGGCCGTGCCACGAGTCGATGCGGACGTTCGGCCACTGCGAGGTGACCTCGGCGAGCATGTCCGTGCGCTCCTCAACCGAGAACAGGGTCTTCTTGTTCTTGTTGATGAGCACGGCGACGACGACCTCGTCGAAGAGCTTCGCCGCTCTGCCGATGATGTCCAGGTGTCCGTTGGTGACCGGGTCGTAGGAGCCGGGGCACACGGCACGCGTCATGGTTTTGGACGGTAGCACCCGATCGGACGCGGCCAGAGGGGTCCGTGTCGCTGATCACCCCGATGGGGTGCGGTGTTCCGCCCAGTAGAGGGTGGTGTCGCCGTAACGCTTGTCGCGCAAGGATTCCACCGGGGACGGCCACAGGGGGCGGGGGCTGCGGGACGCGCGTTCGACGATGAGGACCGTGCCTGGGGTGGTCCAGCCGTTGAGAACGAGGCCGTCGAGGACCTTGGCGAGCTGGGCGTCGGTGATCGCGTACGGCGGGTCGGCGAAGACCAGGTCGAACGGGGTTTCGGCGGTGACGGCGACCACCGACTCGGCGGGGCGGGCGATGACCGTGACCTCGGGGAAACGCAGGTCCTTGGCGTTGGCGCGGAGGATGTCCGCCGCCCTGCGGTCGGCCTCCACGAAGGTGGCGGACCGCGCTCCTCGGGAGAGGGCCTCGAAGCCGAGTGCGCCCGAGCCCGCGTAGAGGTCGAGGACGCGCAGGTCGTCGAGGTCCAGGACGACCTCGAGGGCGCTGAACATCGCCTCGCGCACGCGGTCGGAGGTGGGGCGGGTCACCTTCGGGGGCACTTGCAGGCGGCGGCCACCGGCCGAACCGGCCACGATCCTCGTCACGAGTCCTATCGTCCCAGGTGCGCGCCGAAGCCCAGGCACGCCCCGACGGCTTCGAGCAGCGGGACGAGCGCGCGCAGGGCCTCGGGGTCATCGGTGGCGCACTCGGTGATGCCCGCGCCGACGACCGGGGTGGTCGCGGCGATGGCGCGGATCGAGCCCACCAGTTCGGCGACGGTCAGGCCGCCCGGTGTCGGGCAGCTCACGCCGTCGAACTCGGCCGGGTCCAGGACGTCGAGGTCGACGTGCAGGTAGACCTCGTCCGGGTCGCCGGTCTCCAGGACGGCGTTGCCCGCCATCGTCGACCGCCTCGCCGCGTGCACGGGCAGGTAGCGCACGGTCTGGCGCCACACCTGCTCGCGTTCGGCGGGCTCCATCGACCGCGCGCCCAGCAGCACGGTGCGGCCGCCGCCGATGCGCGGGTCGGCCACGAAGTCCGGGTCGCCCTCGCCCATCGCGGCGCGCAGGACCATGCCGTGGAACGCGTGCGACGGCGAGGTGTCGGGGGTGTGCAGGTCGCCGTGGGCGTCGAACCAGGCGAGCGCGAGCGTGTGGCCGTAGCGCTCGCGGGCGGCGCGGATCGGCTCCAGTTCGACGCCGCAGTCGCCGCCGATGGTCAGCACCTTCGACCGGGTCTTCAGCGCCACCCGTTGCGCGGCGCGGTTCTCCAGCAGCGCGGCGCGGTTGGCGATGCCGTCCACGACCGGGGTTTCCTGCTCCCCCACCGGGATCGCGCGCACGTCCGCGCCCAGGACCTCGCCGGTGAGCTTGGCGAGCGCCCGCCCGCCCGACGGCAGCGACACGGCGCGGGCCACGACCGCGCCCTGCCGCTGCGGGACGGAGTGGACCTCAGGCAAGTGCCTGCCACCAACCGTCCACCGCGGGTGGGTCGTTCACGTCGACGCGTTCGCCCGGCCGTGGCACGGCCAGGTCGATGCCGTTGGCCTTGGTCTCGCGCCACACCCGGTCGACGGGCTCGGACCAGTCGTGCACGGACAGGTTGAACGTGGCCCAGTGCACGGGGATCAGCAGGCCGCCGTTGAGGGCGAGGTGCGCGCGCACGCCTTCCTCGGGCGTCATGTGGATGTCCGGCCAGCCGACGCTGTACGCGCCGATCTGCACCAGGGACGCGTCGAACGGGCCGTAGGTCGCGCCGATGTCGGCGTAGCCGTCGAAGTACCCCGTGTCACCGCTGTAGAACACCCGGTGGTCCGGGCCCGCGATCACCCACGACGCCCACAACGTGGTGTCGCGCTTGAACCCCCGGCCGGAGAAGTGCTGCGCGGCCGTCGCGGTCAGCCGGATCCCGGCGACCTCGTGGTGCTCGTCCCAGTCCAGCTCGACGATCCGCGACTCCGGCACGCCCCACCGGCGAAGGTGCGCGCCGATGCCCAGCGGCACCACGAACGGGGCCGTCTCGGACTCGGTCAGCGCCCGCACGGTCGGCAGGTCGAGGTGGTCGTAGTGGTCGTGCGAGATCACGACGGCGTCGATCGGCGGCAGGTCGGTCAGCTCGTGCGGCACGGGGTGCAACCGCTTGGGGCCGACCAGTTCCGACGGCGAGCAGCGGTCGGACCAGATCGGGTCCAGCAGCACGCGGGCGCCGTCGATCTCCACCAGCGACGACGCGTGGCCGTACCAGGTGACGTGCAGGCCCTCGGCGCTCGTCGGGCCGGACGGCGGGCCGACCAGCGGCACCGGGCCGGACGGCTTGCGGCGGCCGCCGCCGAAGAGGAACTCGCGGAAGACGCCCGCGCTCTCCTCGTTCGGCGCGGTGCTGGTCTTCTTGACGTTGTGGAACGTGCCGTCGCGGAAGCGGGGCGACCGGCGCAGCTGCGCGGGGTCGGGCTTGCCGCCCAACGCCGCGGGCACGCCGCGCACCGCCCACGCGAGTCCAGCCGCCGCCAAACCGAGCACCGCGCCCGTGGTCTTCCTCATGGCACCTCCACCGTTCCGCCAGGCCATCGTCACATGCATGTGGCCTCAGAGCTTGTCGGCGACCAGCACGGTCCGGTGGCCGAGACGGGCCGACAGCTCAAGGACGAACTCGGGGCGCAGCGGCGGCCAGTTCCAGAACGTCAGTCCCAGCGCGCCGAAGCCCCACGGTGGTTCCCAACGCCAGCCGTTCGGATCCAGTTCCCTGGTGCAGATGGGGCACGGCCGGGTGCCGTCGGCCCCGTGCTGCCACTCCTCGAAGGCGTCGGCGATCCGGTCGAGGTCGATCTCGGCTTCGCAGTGCGGGCAGAAGATGGCCTGATCAGGCGCTTTGGCGTAGTAGACGGCACGGCCGACCTCCACGCGGAGCCCGTTCCAGGCCAGCGTCCGCAGCTCCTCGTCGCCGTTCACGACGGCGCGGTCGAAGTTCGGGCCGGGCGCGTGACCTATGCCACAGGCGCAGTTGGTCCGCTCCTTGACCACGACGCCGATCTCGACCAGCCAGTCGACCACCTCCTGGGCCAGGTGCGGGGCCTCCTGCTCGGTCGCTTCGATGTCAGCGATCGTCTGGTAGCGGTCGTCCATGAACGCGAGGTTCTCACAGCATCAGCACAACTTGGTCAACTGCGCCAAACGATCGCGACTGGCCCCCACCGGCAGGCGGCGCAGCTTGCGCCGCGCCCGACCCCCGTACTGCTGCACCAGCCGCTCGGTCGACGGCAGCCGCATCGGGGCCGCGTCGGCGCGCAGATGTGTTGCCATCCCCAGGTTTTCGCCGAATCCGGCGAGCGCGCGGGCCTGCTCCGGGGTGGCCCCGCCGAGCACCGCGCCGATGCGGCAGGCGGCCGCGAGGACGGTCGTCTTGAGCTTCGCGATCCGCAGGTATTCCGCGGGGGCGCGCGGGGAATCCTCGGCCAGCGCGAGGGCGAGTTCCGCGCCGCGGCTGGCCTGGACGCCCGCCTCGGCCTGGATCCGGGTGGCCTCGGCGACCTGGTCGGCGGTCGCCCCGCGGTCGCGGCACTCGTCGATGAGGCCGAAGCCGCGGAACGTCAGCGAGGTGGCGGCGACGATCGCCCGTTCCGGGCCGAAGCGGCGGTGCACGGCCACGCGGCCGTGCCGGATGTCGTCGCGGCCCATCAGACCCTCGTGGACGAGGCTGCCGACGTGGACGCACTCCACGCCGATCGCGGCGGGCAGCACGCGGTGCAGGTCGCCGCCGACGGCGAGCGCGGCGCGCAGCACCAGCAGCGAGCGCAGGAGCGAGCCGACGGGGATCAGGGCGTAGCGGTCGACCGGGTCGAGCGCTCGGGAGTCGGGCCAGCGGGCGGCGAACTCGGCGCGCAGCAGCGAGCGGAGGTCCTCGTCGTCCGGGCTGAGGGGCGGGACGCGGGTGGCGGCTTCGTCCAACACGGTGCTCCTCTGGGGGTGGGGAGCACTCCATGCTGGGGGTCGCGGACCCGGATTTCGGGCACGTGACCCGGACGGTGGAACGACGCCACACGCCTGGAGCAGCCGAACGGGTGCCCTCCGCTGCTCGGCGCGGCGGAGGGCACCCGTCGGTGGTCCGGTGCTACTGGAGGACGATCAGCAGGTCACCACCCTCGACCTGCTGCACGGCCCGCACGGCGAGGCGCGCGACCGTGCCCGCCTTGGCCGCGGTGATCGAGGCCTCCATCTTCATCGCCTCGATCGTCGCGACGGTCTGGCCCGCCTCGACGGTGTCGCCCTCGGCGACCGACGGCGTGACGACGCCCGCGAACGGCGCGGCCACGTGGTTCTGGTTGGAGCGGTCGGCCTTCTCGGCGGCCGGGACCTCGGCCGCGATGGACCGGTCACGGACCGAGATCGGCCGCAGCTGGCCGTTGAGCGTGGCCATGACGGTGCGCATGCCGCGCTCGTCCGCCTCGCCGATGGCCTCCAGGCCGATCAGCAGCCGCACGCCGGGCTCCAGGTCGACCGAGTACTCCTCGCCCGGCTTGAGGCCGTAGAAGAAGTCCTTACTGCGCAGCACGGACGTGTCGCCGTAGGCCTCGCGGTGCGCCAGGTACTCCTTGGTCGGCGCGGGGAACAGCAGCCGGTTCAGCGTGCCGCGGCGGTCCGTCTCCAGGCCCTTCGTGTCCGCTTCGGACAGCTCCTCGACGCCCTTGGGGGCCGAGCGGCCCTGGAGCGCCTTGGTGCGGAACGGCTCCGGCCAGCCGCCGGGCGGGTCGCCCAGCTCGCCGTGCAGGAAGCCGATCACCGACGCCGGGATGTCGAACTTGCCGGGGTCCGCCTCGAACTCGGCCGGGGTCACGCCCGCGCCGACGAGGTGCAGCGCGAGGTCGCCGACGACCTTGGACGACGGCGTCACCTTCACCAGGTGGCCGAGCATCCGGTCGGCGGCGGCGTAGACGGCCTCGATGTCCTCGAACCGCTGGCCGAGCCCGAGCGCCACGGCCTGCGTGCGCAGGTTCGAGAGCTGGCCGCCGGGGATCTCGTGCTTGTAGACGCGGCCGGTCGGCGCGGGCAGGCCCGACTCGAACGGCGCGTAGATCCGCCGGGTCGCCTCCCAGTACGGCTCCAGGTCGCACACGGCCTCCAGGTCGAGCCCGGTGGCGCGGTCGGTGTGGTCGGTCGCGGCGACGATCGACGACAGCGCGGGCTGCGACGTCGTGCCCGCCATCGAGGCCGCCGCGCCGTCCACCGCGTCCACGCCCGCCTGGATCGCGGCCAGGTAGGTGGCGAGCTGGCCGCCCGCCGTGTCGTGGGTGTGCAGGTGGACGGGGAGGTCGAACTCCTTGCGCAGGGCCGTGATCAGCCGGGACGCGGCGGGCGCGCGGAGCAGTCCGGCCATGTCCTTGACGCACAGCACGTGCGCGCCCGCGCCGACGATCTGCTCGGCGAGCTTGAGGTAGTAGTCGAGCGTGTAGAGGCGCTCGTCCGGGTCGGACAGGTCCGAGGTGTAGCAGAGCGCCACCTCGGCGACGGCCGTCCCGGTCTCGCGCACGGCCTCGATCGCGGGCCGCATCTGCTCCACGTCGTTGAGCGCGTCGAAGATCCGGAAGATGTCGATGCCGGTCTTCGTCGCCTCCTGCACGAACGCCGACGTCACCGCGGCCGGGTACGGCGTGTACCCGACGGTGTTGCGCCCGCGGAGCAGCATCTGGAGGTTGATGTTCGGCACGGCCTCGCGGAGCTGCGCGAGCCGTTCCCACGGGTCCTCGGCGAGGAACCGCAGCGCCACGTCGTAGGTCGCGCCGCCCCACGCCTCCAGCGACAGCAGCTCCGGCGTCAGCCGGGCCACGTGCGGCGCGACGGCGAGCAGGTCCTTCGTGCGCACTCGGGTCGCGAGCAGCGACTGGTGGGCGTCGCGGAACGTCGTGTCGGTGACGCCGACCGCGCGGCTGTTGCGCAGCCACGCGGCGAAGCCCTCCGGGCCCAGCTCGGCGAGCCGCTGCTTGGAGCCGGGCACGGGCTCGGCCTTGAGGTCCACCAGCGGCAGCTTGTCGCGCGGGTCGATGCTCGCCGGGCGCTCGCCGTTCGGCTTGTTCACCGTCACGTCGGCCAGGTAGGTGAGGATCCTGGTGCCGCGGTCGGCGGAGTGGCGGGCGGTCAGCAGGTGCGGGCGCTTCTCGATGAACGACGTCGTGACGCGGCCCTCGTAGAAGTCCGGGTCGTCGAGCACCGCCTGGAGGAACGGGATGTTCGTGGACACGCCGCGGATGCGGAACTCCGCGACCGCGCGGCGGGAGCGGGCCACCGCGGCGGCGAACGTCCGGCCGCGGCAGGTGAGCTTCACCAGCATCGAGTCGAAGTGCGCGCCGATGGCCGTGCCCGCGCCGATCGTGCCGCCGTCGAGCCGGATGCCGGAGCCGCCGGGCGAGCGGTACGCGCTGATCACGCCGGTGTCCGGGCGGAAGCCGTTGGCCGGGTCCTCGGTGGTGATGCGGCACTGGAGGGCCGCGCCGCGCAGCTGCACGGTCTCCTGGCTCAGGTTGAGGTCGGCCAGCGTGGAGCCGCTCGCGATGAGCATCTGCGACTGCACGAGGTCGACGTCGGTCACCTCCTCGGTGACCGTGTGCTCGACCTGGATGCGCGGGTTCATCTCGATGAAGACGTAGTTGCCGTTCGGGTCGAGCAGGAACTCGACCGTGCCCGCGTTGCGGTAGCCGATGTGCCTCGCGAACGCCACGGCGTGGGCGCACATGCGGTCGCGGATCTCCGGCGCGAGGTTCGGCGCGGGCGCGATCTCGATGACCTTCTGGTGACGCCGCTGCACCGAGCAGTCGCGCTCGAACAGGTGGATCACGGTGCCCTCGCCGTCGGCGAGGATCTGCACCTCGATGTGGCGGGGCTCGACCACGGCCTGCTCGATGAACATGGTCGGGTCGCCGAAGGCGGACTCGGCCTCGCGCATGGCGGCCTCGAGGGACTCGCGCAGCGTCGACGGGTCCTCCACGCGCCGCATGCCTCGACCGCCACCACCGGCGACGGCCTTGACGAACACGGGGAAGTTGATGCCCTCGGCGGCGGCCAGCAGCTCGTCCAGGTCGGCCGACGGCGCGGACGACTCCAGCACCGGCAGCCCGGCCTCGCGGGCGGCCGCGATCGCGCGCGCCTTGTTGCCGGTCAGCTCCAGCACCTCGGTCGGCGGGCCGACGAACGTGATGCCCGCGTCCTTGCACGCCTGCGCCAGCTCCGGGTTCTCGGACAGGAAGCCGTAACCGGGGTAGACCGCGTCGGCCCCCGCCTGGCGGGCGGCCTTGATGATCTCCTCGACCGACAGGTAGGCGCGGACCGGGTGGCCCGGATCGCCGATCTGGTAGGACTCGTCGGCCTTCAACCGGTGCAGCGAGTTCCGGTCCTCGTGCGGGAAGACGGCGACCGTCCCCGCGCCCAGTTCGTAGGCGGCTCGAAACGCCCGGATCGCGATCTCGCCGCGGTTCGCGACAAGGACCTTGCGGAACATAGCGGCGTTCCCTCCCGGTTACTCGACTGGGTCGTCGGCACGTTACCGTGCGCTTCCCGCCCCTCGGGAGTTCCATCTCACGTGACGGACGTCATCCTGATCGGTTCGCGGCACGGTCAAGTGGCCCGTCGGCCCCCGCCGTGAGCTGGGGCCATGGTCTGAGAGTCTGCCGCAGCCGAGCGCCTCGCGCAGCCCCTGGGAGGAGCAGCCGCGTTAGCGCCCGATCACCGGGACGTCACGTCCGGTAACCGAAACCCGCCGAGGTTGCGTCGAATGCAGTAGGTGTGGCCCTCTTCACGGCGGTACCCACGCGGTTGCGCTGATGCGGTGGGATTCGCCGCTTCGGGTGACTTAACGGTCGGAAACCTCGGTAGTGTTGCCCCCATGGCCGGGCCCGATGGGAATGGGCAGACAGCTGCCCGCACAGCTCACTTCGACGTCGTCCTGCGCGGGTACAACCAGCGTCAGGTCAACGAACGCGTCACCCGACTGGAGTTCGACCTCAAGAACGCCAGTCGCAGCCGTGACGCCGCCGCCGCGCAGGTGGCCGAGCTGTCGAAGGTCGTGGCGGGGGCGAGAGCCGAGCTGGACAAGGTCAAGGCGCAGCTCTCGAACCTGGCCGCCGCGCCCATCAGCGCCTCCAACGTCACCGAGCGCGTCCGCATCATGATGGGCCTCGCCGAGGAGGAGATCGCCGACATCCGCAAGGCGGCGGTCGACCACGCCAACGCCACCCGCGCCGAGGCGGACCGGTTCGCGGCCGAGCAGAAGGCCCTGCACCAGCGCAAGAACGCCGAGACCGACGACCGGCGCAGGCAGCTGGAGCAGCAGCACCAGCAGCACCGGATCGAGCTCGACAAGAAGTTCGACCAGCGCAAGGCCGAGCTGGAGACCGAGCAGCAGGAGCTGCGGACCAAGCTCACGACCGAGCACAACGCCCTGCTGGCGGAGACCCGCGCCGAGGCCGAGCGCGTGACCACCGAGTTCGACGCCAAGGCGGCCGAGCTCGAGAAGACCCGCGTGGCGCTGGAGCAGAAGTACAAGAAGTACCACGACGACCTGGACAAGGAGTACGACGACCTGCGCATGAAGCTCCAGAAGGAGCACGAGCGGCACGTCGTCGAGGCGAAGCAGGCGGCCGAGAAGATCGCCGCCGACTCCGAGGCGAAGCGGGCGGCGGCCGAGAAGGGCCTCGCCGAGTCGCTGGCCGCGAAGAAGGCCGAGTCGGAGAAGCTGCTGGCCGAGCTGGAGTCCGAGGCGCTGGCCAAGGTCGAGAAGCTGACCGCGGACGCGACCGGCCGGGCCGAGAAGGCCGTCCGCGACGCCGACCAGCACGCCGCGAAGACCGTGCGCGAGGCCGACGACCACGCGGCAAAGACCGTGCGCGAGGCGGAGGAGCGGGCCGACAAGACGGTCCGGGACGCCGACGAGCACGCGGGCAAGCGCGTGACCGAGGCGGACGAGCGGGTCACGACGCTGCGGACCATGCACCAGTCGTTGACCGAGCAGTTCGCCGCGGCGCAGGCGGCCGTGCTCCAGGCGGTGTCCGTGCTGGGCCCGCTGCCCGACGACCCGACCGCGTCGAGGGCGTCGACCGGGTCGACCGCCTCGGCCGCGAAGCCGCAGACCAAGCCCCAGGCGGCGCGAGAGGCGGCCAAGGCCAACGGCGTCCAGGCGGGCGGCGACGCCCCCACCGCGAAGCTGCCGATCCAGAAGAAGCCGAAGGACGCGTAACCCCCGCTCCGAGAACGCCCCGCCGTGCTCGGCGGGGCGTTCTTCGTGCTCAGCGAGGCGGGAGCGCCCCCGTGGCGTACCGGACGACGCACCGGCCGTCCTCGTCGTAGTCGCTGGCCAGCTCCAGCACGTCCCGGCCACCGTTCAGCACCACCAGCGACGGGTGGTAGTTCGGGCAGTTCACGTCGCGGGCCTTGGGCACCGCCACCGGCGCGGGCGCCTCCACCCACGGCCCCGCGGCACCGTTGTCGCTCACGAACAGCGTCGCCCCGTTGCCGTCGGCGACCTTCCCGTCCTGGTCCATCAGCATCTGTCCGATCAGGACGATCCGCCCGCCGGGCCCGAGCTCCACGGTCGGCGTGTGCGCGAAGTACCGCCCGTCGGCGCTGTGCACCGGGGTGCCGGGGTCCGCCGGGTCGCCCCAGTCGGCCCCGTCCGGCGACGTCCGGAAGTAGGCCTCGCAGAAGTACTGGCCCCGCTGCCCGCAGATCTCGTAGGTCATCAGGTACCCGCCCTCCGGCAGCCGCCGCACGTACGGCATCCCCGGCCGGTACCCGCGCGGCGACACCGCCACGGTCAGCACCTTCTCGCTCCACGTCAGCCCGTCGGCCGACGTCGTGCGGGCCAGCACCTGGCTGTGCCCCGGCACGGTCTCGTCGGCGAAGTGGCACACCAGCAGCCCGGCGTCGTCGACGGACAGCTCGGGCTCCCACATCCCGCCGTTCTCGACCGACACCCCGCACGTCGACAGGTAGCTCCACGACGACCCCCGGTCGCCGCTGCGCCAGATCCGCGTCATCATCCGGCCGTAGGCGTACCCGACGCTGCCCGCCCACAGCAGCGTCCCCTTCGCCAGCCCGCCGACCCGGCGCGGCAGCTCGAACAGGTGCGCACAGCACAGCCCGCGCACGGCCTCGGGGTCCTCGATCACCCCGACCCGCCGGAACGACGCCCCGGTGCCGCTGCGGTAGACCTCCGCCACCCCGCCCCCGGTGTCGACGCTCGCCACGACGTCGCCGCCGCTCAACCGGATCGCGTGCGGGTACCGCGCGGGCCCGTCGCTCAGCAGCCGCGGCGCCCTGGCCGCGGTTGTCGGGGTCACGACCCCACCGAGCAGCAGCGACACCACGACCAGCACACCAAGGATCCGACGCACGAGCCCGGACGCTAGATCAACTTCGCCCGCCCGCCGGGCCGCAACGCCACACCCGAAAGTGGGACCCCTGCGCCACATGGGCGCTATCGGCGCCCCTCGGTTCACGCCACGCTGGAACGCGATGACGACCAACCGGCAGCGGCACCTGAACCAGGCCCTCATGCGGATCCCGAGGCGCGCCGAGAACACCGACCGCCACACGCTCGCCACCACCTACGTCAGCGCGGGCTCGTTCTCGGCGATGCTGCACTCCACCGACCACCAGGTCCTCTACGGCCGTCGCGGCACGGGGAAGACGCACGCGTTGCAGTACCTCAGCGACGTGATCGACCGCGCGGGCGACATCGCCGTGTACCTCGACCTGCGCACGATCGGCTCCAGCGGCGGACCGGAGGCGGACGCGGCCACCCGCGGCACGCACCTGCTCGTCGACACCCTGGAAGCCGTCCACGACGAACTGCTCGCGCTCGCCGTCGAGTCCGAGGACCGGCTCCTCGGCTCGCTCGACGCGCTCGCCGAGGCGGCCACGGTCGTGGAGGTGGTCGGCGAGGTGGAGCGGGAGTCCAAGACGGCGGGCTCCAGCGAGACCAAGCACGGCTTCGACGTCAGCCCCACGCCGTCGGCGAAGATCACCGCCGAGCGCAGGCACACGGCGTCGGCGGAGAACCGCGTCCGCCGCACCGGCGTGGAACGCCACCACGTCGTGTTCGGGCCGTTGAGCAGGGCGCTGCGCGACATCAGCCGCTCGCTGGGCCGCCGCAGGCTGTGGCTGCTGCTGGACGAGTGGAGCAGCGTCCCCCTGGACCTCCAACCGCTGCTGGCGGACCTGCTGCGGCGCAGCGTCCTGCCGGTCACGGGCATCACCGTGAAGATCGCGGCGATCGAACGGCGCTCCCGCTTCAGCGTCCCCGGCCCCGAGGGCGACTACGTCGGCATCGAACTGGGCGCCGACGCCGCCACGGCCGTCAGCCTGGACGACTTCCTGGTGTTCAACCGCGCCCGCACGGACGCGCAGGAGTTCTTCGGCCAGCTGTTCTTCAACCACTCCAAGGAGTTGCTTGTGCGCATGGTCGGCCCGACCGCGCCCACCGACACCACCGCGTTCGTCGAGCAGACCTTCCAGCGCAACGCCTTCCCGGAACTCGTCCGTGCGGCCGAGGGCGTGCCGCGCGACGCCATCAACATCGCCGCCCTGGCCGCCCAGTACGCCCACTCCGACCTGATCGACCTGGAGGACGTCCGCCGAGCGGCCCGCGACTGGTACCTCCGCGACAAGCAGACCGCCATAGACTCCAACCCGACCGCCCGCGCCACGCTGCGCAAACTCGTCGACGAGGTAGTGGGCAAACGCCGCTCCCGCACGTTCCTCCTGGAACGCTCGGAGGACGCCGACCACCCCGCGGTGGACGTCCTCTACGACGCCCGCCTCCTGCACGTGCTGCGCCGCGGCATAGTCGACAAGCACCACCCCGGCACCCTGTACGACGGCTTCGCCATCGACTACGGCTGCTACGTCACCCTCCTGCTGGACGGCGAACTACCGTCCCGCCCCAGACACCGCGGCGGCTGGCTCAACTGGGCCCACTCCGTCCCCCCGGACGGCTTCGACTTCGGCGCCGAGGCGATCACCCTGTCCTCTTCGGACTAGACCCGCGGCACCACGACCTCCACCGGCTTCCCCCACCCGCTGAACCGAGTAGTCGACTCCCGCCGCTCATCAAGCGGAAAAACTGCGGTCACCTTCACCGGCAACCCAGTCCCATCCACCCACACCGTCACCCCCACAGCACGACGCACACCAGCAAGATCGTCAAGCAACTTCCGCCGAAACGGATCAGCCTGCGACCCGGCGACCTTGGCCGGATCAACCTCCACCGAGTACCGAGTGGCATCCACCCCGTCCACCCGCTCGGCCCCAGACGCCTTCACCACAGCCCCAGGCGCATCCAGGAAGTCGAGCTCAGCCCCTACCTCGGACGACAACCCAAGTCCCCCAAGCGGACCGAAGTACGCCTCAGGATCAGACTCCTCGGCAACCGTCCAAGCCTCAGCCCCCGCAACCCGCGAGTAGAGCACCCCAGGCGCCACCACGACATCAACCACCGGCTTGGTAGTCCGCACCGCCATGGTCGCCGAAACCCCACCAGCGTCCCGCCGCCAAACCCCGTCCACCACGGTGTCGACACTCCGACCACCATCACCCACCCCCGTCGCCTCAGTGCGATAGGAGGCAGACCCACTCTCATCCATCCGCGCCCGCACCCGAGCGGCAACCGCCCCCAGGTCGACGTCCTCCACAGAGGTCCCGCACGACGCCAACACCAGACAGGCAACCACGACCGCAACAACCCGGCGCACGTCAAACCTACTTCGGCAACTGATCAGCAGGCACGGTCTCCCCAACAGGAGGCGCGACAACCTCCACCGCACTCCCCCACTCACTAAAACGGGTAGTGGAACTCTTCACCACTTTCCCATCCTGCTCAAACCGATACTCAGCCTTCAACGGCACCCCAGTCGCATCCACCCACGCGAACGCACTGATCGTCACCCCGTACTCAGCCAACTGCGTGTGCTGGAGCTGCAAATCCGGATCATCGAGCAACTTGGCGATCTTCACCGTGTCCACAGCGATGTCGTACCGAGTCACAGCAACCCCATCGAGCTGCTCAGCCCCTTTCCGCAACACCAACGCAGCAGTCGGTTTCAAGTAATCAAGCTCAGCCCCAGCCATCCCAGAAGGCCCAAACCCACGCAACAACCCAACAATCTCACCACTGTTCGCAGCCGTGTACTGAGCCCACTTCTTCCCGGCAGGCATAGGAGCCCCGTCAAGATGCGCGAAGAGACTGTCCTTCAACACCACCATGTCGATCTTCCGAGCAGCCCCACCGGTATCAACGTTCAACGTGAAGGCCCCGTACACCCCACCACCAGCATCCTGCGTGATCACCCCATCAGCAGAATTCCGCACCTCAGTAGCCCCACCATCAGACGCAAAGCCTTCGGTGTGAAACTTCGCGGTCTTCAACTCCGCCCGCCGCGCAGCGATCGACTCGGCCAACACAGCCAACTCACCCTTGGGCAACGCAGAGGTAGGCACAGGCGCAGGCGGCTGCCCAGCCCCACAACCAACAAGCAGGACAACCGGAATCACAGCAAGAAGACGGCGCACAAGAAGCCGATGCTAGCCCCACCACCCTGCAACCCAGGTAAAGCCACATCCCACCACCCCACACAGCACTTCCCTCAGACCCCAAGCCAGCCGTCGACCACCACCTGACCGACCCAGCCC